>JBCCQL010000375.1:0-3816 GCA_039024355.1 Planctomycetota bacterium | reverse complement strand
GGACGACGCGCTTGTCCTTGGGGCTGCGCCCCTTCTTGGCGGCCGAGTCGGTGGCGATGGCGCCGCTGCCGGTGATCTCGGCTTGGTCGAACAGAACGCCGTGCTCGTAGAGGGCCGCCGGCGAGAGGTTGCGGCGGACGTTCTCCACCTCGATGCCGTAAACGGAAAGATCGACGCGTGGTTGCATTCGGGGGCCGTTGAACGGGTAGCTCGGGCGTACTCCAGAAGACTGCCCGGAGGATACCACGTTCACCGAGGCGGTCCCATCGGAGCGGCGGCCTCGGGAACTTCGAGCGGCTTCGCCTCGGGGGCCTCTGCCGGCTTCGCCTCGGGAGCCTCTGCCGGCTTCGCCTCGGGGGCGTCGGCCGGCTTCGCCTCAGCTTCATCGCCGGGCGCCTCCGCCGGGCCATCCTCCTCGGGTTCCTCGGGCAACGGCTCTACGCCCGCGTCGAGCAGCAGGTAGCCCGACCAGAAGAACGGGTGCCCGGCTAGCGGGGCAGACTGGGCGCGGCCCGCCGAACCCAGCCGCGGCTCGCGGGAAGGGCTTAACGTTGCGTCGCGGGCCAGGATCACGCTGCGTCGCCACGCGTCGGCCGCCGGCTGCCTGCCGAGCTCGGCGACGAACTCGCCGACCAGCTCCCCGTGCAACGCACCGCCGGTTGGCCAGCGCGAGAGCAGCACCGTCTCGGCGCCGGCGGCCCGCAGGCCGCAGGCCGCCAGGAAGAGCTCATCACCGATCGACGGGGCGACCGACGACGATCGGCCCGAGACGCTCAGGGCCGATTCGGCGACCGTCCGCACACCTCCGAGCACCAGTCGCCGCGGCGCCGCGGCCGGCAGCCTCTGCCAAGCGGCGAGGCCGCCATCCGAGCGCTTCCGATCGATAGGCATGGGCGACCAGGCGGCGGCCGCGTTGGGCATCAGCTCGCCCTCCAGCTCGACAACCACGCGATCGAAGGCGCCCGTCAGCAGCGGCGACGGCGCCGGCGACTGCGTCGGCAACAGCTCTGGATCGCCGAGGGCTTTGACCAGCCGGGCGCGGTTCCGCTCGGCCATGCGGCGTTCGGCCCCGCCGCCGGTTACGGTCGGGGCGATCAGGCCGGTGCGCGGCGTCGGCGGCTCAGGGGCGGCCCCGGCAAACGCCAGGCCGATGGTCGGCGCCACACGCATGGGGGCGATGTCGATCAGCGGGCGCTGGCTTTGCGTGTCGCCTACCAGCAGCATGGCGAACGGCACGTGCCACAGCGGCCCGTCGGGGACGATGGTCAGCCGCCGGGTGGCGGCCGGGTCCAGCCGGGAGCCGCCAAGCAGCAGTGTCGAGAGCTCGGCGGCGGCCTGGCGCCAATCGCTGCTCGCGGCTTCTTCCACCGGCATCGCCCGGCCACGCTTAAAATGGCCGATGCCACGCAGGCCCTCGGCGACCGCCGCGGCAACCTGCTTCGAGTCGCCCAGCCGCCAGGTATGCTCGCCGCCGGCGGCCAGCAAGAACCCGTGCATGGCGCCGCCGGCTTGGGGGAAGGCTAGGATCGCCTCGCCCGGCTCAAGCGTCGCCCGGGCGGCGTCGGCCGTCCGCTGCGGGGGGAAGCACAGCGGCGTGGCCGATCTCCCCCCGGCCATCGACGCGAGCAGCGACTCTTGCGCGTCGGCCAGCCGGCCCCAGTCCTTGAGCAGCGTGGCGACCGCACGCGGGACGCGGCCGTCCTCAACCAGCCGTTTTGCCTCTCGCAGCTGCCGCTCGACGCTGGCCGCCTCTGCGGCCAGCTGGCCGTAGCGTGGCTCGGCCGCCAGCAGCATCTTTTGCTGCATCTGTAGCGGCTGGCTGAGGCCCGCCGGGTCCGCCCCCAGCAGCCGACGCAGAGCGATGAGCCGGCCGCCCAGCGGTTGGGTGCGGAGGAACCGCCGGCGTTTGGCGAGGTCGCTGATCTCGATGGCGGCCTTCGTCTCTTGCCGCTGGAGCGCAGCGTCGATCCAGCGATCGAAGGCGGCGTCGTGATCGGTGAGCATGCCGGCGGTTGCCTCGGCGGGCGTGGCGGCCCACGCCCGCGGGGTCGGGTCGCTCAGCAGCTGCGCGTAAACCTGCACGGCCAGCCGGGCGGACAGCGCGCCGCTGTCGTAACGGGCGTTCGCCAAGCCGAGCTGGAAGTTGCGGAGCGAAACCGCCGCGGCCCGCTGCAGGGCGTCTTGCAAAGCGGCGCCTGCCTTCTTGCCGCCGCCCTCTTGGCCGACGATCAGCCGCGCCGACAGCCAATCGCGGCCGGCGCCCAAGCGGCCCTGCAGCACGTCGCGCCGGCGCCGCGAGCCGCCCGCCAGCAGTTTGCCCGCCGCCTGAAGTTGCCGCCCCTCGGCTAGCTGCTCGGCGCTGGCGTTGCGGAGCACCACGCCCAGGTGGTGCAGGTTCTGCTGGTCTGCCCACGCCAGCGCGGGGGCGAGCGCCGCGGTCGGCCCGCCACCGCCAGCTTGGTGGTTCTGCTGGCCGGCGGCGAAGGACTCGGCCACCACGTCCAGGTCGTCAAAAGCGGCGGCGGCCAGCCCGGCTTCGGTGTAGAGGGTGGCGACCGACACGGTCTGGTTAGCCAGCGCCGCTGCGTCGGCCTGGGCGAGCAGCGCGGCCCCGGTCAGCGCGTGGTCGTACCGGCCGTCGAGCAGCACCGCACGGCTGAAATGCGGCAACGCCTGCTGGTGCTTGCCGATGGCGGCCAGCGCCAGCCCGTACTGCAGGTCGACCCACGCACGCGACCAGTGGTTGCGCGGGCCGATGCCGGGCCGGCCGAGCGTATCGGCCAGCTCCTTCGACAGCCGGTCTGCGGGCGCCAGCGGCCCCAGCAGCTGCCCGCGGCGGCGGATAGCTAACGCCGTGCAGCGGACCACTTCGATGACGTTAACCCGCCAGAGCTGGGCCGTCTGCACGGGGCCGCCACGCTCGATCTGGCGGGTGGGGTCGATTTCGCCCTGGGCCAGCAGCATGGTGTCCGGCAGCAGGGCGTACGTCACGGCCCGGCGGCTGGGCCCCCACGGCGGGCGGCGGCGGGCGGCGGCGGGGTCGGGCCGCGGCGGCTGCTGGAACTGCACGTTCGTCATCCAGCCGGAGTACGCCAAGAAGAGCCGGCACGCCTGGTCGAACTGGGCGAGCGCTTCGCCGTTGCGGCCCTGCTGGTAGTAGGTCTCGCCCAGCATGGCGTAGAAGCAGATCGAGTCCAGCCAGCGGGACTGCGTGGTCTTGACCGCTCCCCGGAGCTCGCTGACAAACCGCCGCTCGGCGCCGCGGTAGTCGCCGCGGTAGAGCAGCTCTTTGGCGAACTCGTGGCTCGCCGGCGGCAGCGTGCCGCCGATCTGTGCCTGTGCCGCCGCGGCGAGCACGCCCCAGACCGCGGCCGCCGCCAGCGTGCGATGAACCAGCCGGCGCACCATCCGGGCGTGGGCCGCCGGTGCCGGTGGTAGCGACATGGTGTTCGTCCCCTGCGGCGGGCCGCCGTGTTTCGAAGAGTTGGGCCGCGGGCGCCTAGCCGGCCACGCAAGCGGCCGCCGGGCGTAGCAGCCAAGCAGCGGATTCTACCGCGGCGGGCGGCGTGGGGCGATCTTCTCGCCCCGCGTGAACGCTAGCACAGCAGGCGGCCGTCGAGGCAAACAAATGTCAAAGTCTGCGGGTTGCTCGGACGATAACGGTGGTAACGGCCGTGCTGCGCGGCCGCGTCGCCGCGGGCGGAGCTTTCGCTACGCGGGCAGACACCACAACTCTCCGGCCGCCGCACAAGGGCGATCACGCATGACAACTTGCAAGCACCCAAGCCGCGGGGCACACGGCCTGCATGGCATGAG
>JBCCQL010000374.1:0-3818 GCA_039024355.1 Planctomycetota bacterium | reverse complement strand
GCTCGATGGCGATGCCAAACTCTTCCGCCGCCCGCCCCCGGACGTCTCGCAAGATGGCGGCCTCGATCTCAGGGGTCTGGATGTCCTCGGCGTTGATCGAGACCAAAGCGGAGAGGTCGTACCGGCCCATCAGCGTGTTCTTCGCCGCGGTCACCATCCCATCGAGCTTGACCGCGGCGGCGGACTCATCCCCAACGGCCTGGAGGAACCGCAGGGGCTCCTCGACCCTCCACACGACGTAGGTCAGGAGCACGACGCTGCGGCGGTCGCGTGTGAGCGTCGCGGTGTACGGGGTGTTGAAGACCCGCTTGCGGACGTCGAAGACCCGGGCGTCTTCGATCGGCCAGGGCAGTTTGAAGTAGGGCCCGGGCTCGGCCAGCGACCGGACGGGCTGCCCGAACCGGGTGACCACGGCGGCGGTCCCCTCACGCACCTGCAGGTAGCAGGCGTAGCCGATCAGGACCGCCACGAGGGTGGCCGCGACCGCCACGTTAAACAAAACGCCGAGCCTGCCGCGCTGCGGCGGGTCGCCCGGTTCGGTTGCTGGTGTTTCGCTCACGGCTTTAGCTCAGGGCGAACGGGGTGGGTTGGGTTCGGCCAGCACAGGATCGGCCGTGCGGGGCCGCTCGTCGAAGATCACGTCGGGCAGCTGCGAGTCGAGGATCATCAGGCGCCGGCCGGCCAGCACCTGCTCGAACGCCTCGAACCAGAGCCTTAAACGGTATGTTTCCGGGTCTTCCGCGTAGGCTTCGCCGACCGCCAGGAACTCGGCCGATTCTTGGCCGGCCACGGAGACGCGGCGGGCGGCTTCGGCCGTGGCGTCCGCCAGCCGGCCGTTGCTGTTCTGCTGGGCTTCGAGTGTCTGCTTCGCCGCGTCGCCGCTGGCGACCGTCACCACCCGGTCGCTGTCGAGCCCCGCGCTGATCACGTCCAGGTAGCTGCCCGCCACCTCGACGGGCGGGTGCAGGTTGATCAGCGCGACGTCCACAACATCCAGGCCAAGCCGCTCGGCGGCCGAGTACTCGCTGAGCCGCTCCCGCACCTCGGCGGCGAACCGGTCGCGGCCGGAGGACAGCAGCTGCTTGAGCGTTGCGGTGCGGGTCTGCTCCATCAGCACGCGGTAGGCCAACGACTCGAGCGCTACTTCCGGGTTCGAGCTCGCCAGGGCGTGGTCGAGGAAGCCCCGCGTGTCCTCGGCGATCTTGAAGTAGACGATCGCGTTGATCGCCACGAGCTCGGTCTCTGAGCCAAGCACCAACGCAAACTCTTGCGCGTGGGGCTGCGTCCACAGCAGCGTCCGGTCGGCGTCTTGTGCGACGGGTGCGCCGCCCGCGTCCTCCTCGAACCCGATCTGCATTGTCTGGACGATGCCCGCCGGGAAGCGGCGGATTTCTCCAAGCGGCCAAGGCAGCTTCGCGTGCAGCCCGGGCGCCAGGCGTGTCTTCTGCGCGACGCCCAGCCGGTACTCGAGGCCGGCCTGATGGGGCTGGATCACCACAAAGCAGGTCGAGGCCCACACCACGAGCAGGCACCCCGCGGCGATCGGCGTTACCGAGCGCCGGAAGAAGCCGATCGTCCACGACGACCGGAGGCTGAGGCCGAAGCGTGCCTCGCAGATGTCAAACGCCTTGCCAACAGGGTTGGCGGTTGTCAGGAAGACCTCGCGCAGGATCGACCCGATCGGCGTCGTGAACTCCCGGTCTAGGCTCGTCGTCTTAAACCAAGCCACGAACAGCCGGATCAGGTGCTCGCCCGCGACCGCGACAGTCCACAGGCTAAGGGCCCAGGCGAACCAGCCCTCGATTGGCGGGTAAACCGTCGCGGCGAGCAGCGTCCCGCCCGCCAGCAGCGCCGTGAGCCGCGATTCTGACAGGGCCGCACGCACCGCGGCGCCCTCGCCGCGGGCCGCTGCACCGTGTGGCGTTGGCTGTTCATCCCCCGGCACGCCTTCGTACCGCTGCCCGACAACGCGGGCGAAGACCGTCCACAAGCTTGCCGCGAGCACCGACAGGATGGCCCCGCCCACCACTTCGGGCTGCGGCCTGGGGATGGCGATGCTCACCAGTTGGCCGAGCATCGAGAGACCGGTAAACACCAGAACGGCCGTCAGCAGCGACGCCACGCACACGTAGTGCAGGGCCGCCGCCTCGCGCTTGATGGGCAGTTCTTCGGGGCCGCCCGCCACGCCGCGTAGGCGCCGCCGGATCTTGGCGGCATCGATAGCCGCCCATAACGCTGTGCCGCACAGGCAGAGCTGCAGGGCCGCCGCGCGGAACAGAGGCGACTCAACCTGCAGGGCGTAAACGAGCGTAGCCCCGGCGGCGGCGGCGACGCACCACGCCGCGTTTCTGAGAATCGGCTCGTGCCCAGCCCGGCCCGGCACGCTGGCCGATTGGCCCGGCACTGCGGCCTCAGGCTCCGGCGTCTCGACAGGCGGGTCCGTCACGGCGTGCCCCCTGCGAAAGCCTGCTTTGCTTCCGACTGCAGGAGGAACAGCCGCGCAGACGTTCTCCTCGCTTCGGTGAGTTCTCCGCCGAGCAGCAGCGTGCGCACCACGCGGAGTTCTCCCCGAAAATCGCGCACCAGCTGTCGCTGCACGGCGTTCGGGAACGACCCGCGGATCGCCGAGGCGATTGGGATGCTTGCCGCAGCGGCGTCCAACGCGCCGGCCCGCTCGAGCGCCAGCTCGACGTCGCCGCCGAGGATCGCGATGCTGGTGTCCAGCCGGATCGCGTCCATACGCTCCAGCAGCTCTGCGGGCGACGGGTAGAACATGTAGACCGAGAGGACGAAGAGCAGCCCAACCCCCGTGACGGCCGCCGCCCCGAGCTGTGACGCCGGCATGGCCTTGGATAGCCGCCCCTGGCTACGCTGCGCGAATTCGGCCGGGTCATCGCTGCGGTAGGCAAGCTTCGCCACGCGACCGAACACGCCGCTTAGGAACAACACGACCACGCCCACGGCGCCGGCTAACGCCAGGGGGTCGGCGAGCGACAGAGCTTGGCGGACCGCCTGCGGCAGCTCGGCGAGGATCGCAGACTCGGGCCGCGTCATGCCGTCCAAGACCGCGGTCTCGCCAGCTTGTGCAACCGGCGTGGGAAGGACTGCGAACGCACCGTACGAAGCCGCCATTACCACCAGCAGCAGGGCCAGGATCAGCGCAGCCACGCGGCGGACGCCCCACCAACGCGAAAACTCTACCAGGCCAGCGGCGCTCAACGCCGTGCCGAACACGTACATGGCCAGCCCGGTCGCGGTCGACAGATTGGCGTTCTCAATGCCAGCAAACTGAACGACCCCACGCGACGGCCCGACATACTGCGGCAGCGACAGGAGCGACGCCGCGGCCGGCCCGTAGGCGTTGTCCGCTTGGCAGATCACGAAAAAAGCGTCGCTGGGCAGCACCGCCGCAACGACCGCCGTGGCGGCGATCACCATTGCCAAATCCGCGGGCGTTTGGCCGCTTACGACGCGGCCCGCGGCGATCCACAAGTTGCGGAGCCGCGTACCGCCCGTCAACGCCACCGGACGCGTGTCGGCTTTCGCTTGATGCGGAACGAAGAAGCGGGCGGCGACATCGCCTGCGGTCAAGCACGCCAAGCCCGTTGCGGCGACAAGCAGCAGCGTCTGCCCGGGCGACAAGACACTCAACCCAAAAAAGACGGTTAGCGGATTCAGCAACGGGGCCGCCAAGGCCACGGCCGCCAACTTCCCCGCCGGCAGACCCAGTCGACGCAACTCCCTCAAAACGGGCAGCACACCCACCGCGCAGACCGGCAACGCCATGCCCAGCAAGGCCGCCCGCAGCACCCCCGCGG
>JBCCQL010000373.1:0-3824 GCA_039024355.1 Planctomycetota bacterium | reverse complement strand
GCGGCACGTAGGGCAGGGCTTTTTCGAGCTCGATGGCCTCGTCGTTCTTGGCGCCCTCTTAGGCGCGGTAGCCGCGGCTGAGGATGCCCACAAGCACTCCGCGGCCGCGGAGGTAGGCGGCCACCCACTTCACCATGGGCGTCTTGCGGGTGCCGCCCACCGTGAGGTTGCCGACGCACACCACCGGCACGGCGGCGTGGCGAACGGCCGACGGGCGCCAATCGTAGTACCGGTTGCGTGCCGCGGCCGCCAGCCAGTACGGCAGTTCGACCGCCGACAGCAGCACACGCGTGACCGCTGGGCCGACGCCCCGGCTGCGGCCGCTCATGACGTCGTAGTAGCGTTGGGCGTCCAAGTGGCGGCGTGACCCTGCGCAGATGGCTCGACACGTGTCGCGGATAGCCGGACCGCGGCGTGCCCGGCCGGGTTGGGCGCCGGGCGTGGGACCCCGCGGCCCAAGCGGCTAGCCGGCATGCCGCGGCCTGCCCAACCTGTGGCCGGCCAACGGGCCGGACCGGCAAGCGGGCGGTATACTGCACGCAGGGGGCGATTACGAGCCCGAATCGCCGACGGCCCCATCCGACGACACCGCCAATCCCTCCGACGGGACGCCCGCCCATGCCGCCCAACCAACCATCGGCGCCGACCGCCCGCGACGAGGCACGCCGGCGCGGCCGTGTTGCTGCGGCCGGCGGCGAGCAGAACACCCACGGGGACTACGACCAGCTGGTCGATTCCCAAATCCGCCGCACCAGCCTGGCGGTCAAAGCGACCGACCTCAGCCACGCGGTGCTGCGGCTGGCGGTGTGGCTGCTGCTGCTCTTTACGCTCTTCGCCGTGGCGGAGCACTGGCTGCTGAGCGGCGGCTTCGGCAGCCTGCTGCGGTACACGCTCTTCGCCAGCGTTGTGGGGCTGATCGGGTGGTGGGCCTGGCGGGAGCTGTGGCCGCTCGTCACGCGGCGGGTGAACCCCATCTTCGCCGCCCGGGCCATCGAGCAGGCGAGCCCCACGCTGAAGAACAGCCTGGTGAACCTGCTGATGTTCCGCTCCAGGCGGACCCAGATGCACGCCGCGGTGTACGACGCGCTGCAGCAGCAGGCCGCCGAAGGCCTGGCCGGCGCCGCCGATCAAGAGGCGGTCGACCGGCGTGGCGTCATCCGGCTGGGCTACGTGCTAGTGGCGTTGCTGGCCGTCGGCGGGGCGTACGCCCTCTTCTCGCCGAAGAACCCGCTGCTGACTGTCGCCCGCGTCATCCTGCCGTGGGCAGATATCGCCGCGCCTACCCGCGTGCAGATACGCAACGTCCAGCCCGGCGCCGCGGAGGCCACACGCGGGGTCGAGGTGCCGGTCTCCGCCGAAGTGACCGGCCTGGAGGGCGACGAACTGCCCCAGCTGGTAGTCCTGTCACCCGACGGCCGGCATCAGCGGCTGCCGCTGCTCTCTAGCGGCGAGGAGCTGTTCGCGACGGATTGGCTGCCCGACGCCGGCGGCGCCGGCGGCCCGGCGGGTGACGCACCCGGCGATGGCGCGGTGGTCCGCTGGCGGATCCAGGCCGGCGACGCCCGCTCGCGGACCTTCCGCCTGACGCTCCGCACGGCGCCGGCGATCGTGGTCCGCCGCGTCCACTACGACTACCCGGACTACACCGGCTACCTCGACCGCACCGCCGAGGGCGTGGGCGACGTGCGGGCGATCGAGGGCACGCGGGTCCGCATCGAGGCCCAGGCCAACACGCCGATCGACACCGCCCAGGTCGACTTCGAGGGGGACGGCCGGCCCGACCTGAGGATGAAGGCCGCTGGCGCCGACGCCCAGGCGGCGTGGACACTCGCCCTGCGGGACGACCGCCGCACCGCCCGCCACACCCGGTACGTCCTGCGGTACACCTCCGGCGACGGCCGGCCGAACAACGACCCGCCCAGCCACCGCATCGAGGTCCTCGCAGACTACCCGCCGGAGGCCACCGTCCTCGCCCCCAGCGAGCCGACGCGCGACGTCCGCCTGAACGAAACGGTGGTTATGCGGGTCGAGGCGCGCGACCCCGACTTTGGGCTCGCTTCGGTCCGCGTGCGGGGCGAGTCGCTGGGCGAGGCGGTCTTCGACGCCGCGGTGCTCGAGCGGCCCGAGGGAGGCAAGCTCGAAGGGCGGTTTGAGGGCCGTTGGCGTTTCACGCCCACCGACCACGGCCTGCGTGTCGGCGACGTGGTCGATTACTGGGTGACCGCCACCGACATCCGCACGCCCGAGCCGCACCGGACCGATTCGCCCCGGCAGCGGCTGCGGATCGTGTCGGCGGGGCCCGACAAGGCCGATCCCAACCAGTCGCTGGCCGAACGTGGCGACGCTCAGCGCGAGCCGAACGCAGACGGTAAGGACAGCCAGCAGCAAGACGGCCAACCCGGGCAGGGCCAACCCGGGCAGGGCCAACCCAAAGACGGCGGCCAGCCCGGGGACGGCGGACAGCCCGCCGACCAAAACCAGCAGGGCGAGCAGCAACCGGGCGGCCAGGCGGGCAGCAATGCGAACAGCGATGGGCAAAACGGCGACGGGCAGAATCGCGGCGATGCCACCAGCGCAGACGGGCAGGCGGGTGAGCCAACGCCGGACGGCCAAGCCGGCAGCGAGCAAGATTCACGCAGCGGCAACGCCGATCCGGGCCAACCGGCCGAGCCCGGCAACGCCGATCCGGCCCAGCAAAATCCATCCGGGCAGAATCCAGGCGGGCAAGGCCAAGTCGGGCAGAACGAACCTGGCGAGAACGGCCCCGACCAAAACAGCGGCCAGCAACCGCCGGGCGGCCGGGCAGGCGACGGGCAGAACAACGCGGGGCAAAATAACGCCGAGCAGAACGGCGGCCAGCGAGGCGACGCCCCGCAAAACAGCGGCGGCCAACCGGGCGGTCAGCAGCCGCAGGCGGGCGATCAACGGCCCAACCCTGCCGGTAACAGCGGGCGCCCACGCAGCGAGCGGCCCGAAGACCGCCGCCCGGTCTCCGCCGACGGCGACGACGACGCCGCCGCGTTTGATCGCATCCGCGAGCACCTCGAAGGGCAGCAAGACCAGCCGCGGGAGCCGGCACCCAAGGCCGGCGACGGCAGCGGCGATCGCCAACAACCCGCAGCCGGCAGCGGCCAGTCTTCAGCCGGCGACAACCAGCGGAATACGCAGCCCGACGCGGCGCCGCAGGAACCAGGCACACCGGGCGAAGGCCGGCGGCAGAACGCCCCAAACGCCGGCGAGCCCGCCGCTGAGCCGGGCGCCTCGACCAAGCCCGGCGCCGACAACCGCCCCGAACGCGACGCCCGCAGCGGCGACTCGCAGGAGCCCCCGGCGGGCGGGGACGCGGCCCGCAAGCCGTCGGACTCCACCAGCAGCGAGCGTGGCGGTGACGTCGGCGAGGAGGACGCCGCCGAAGGCAACCAGACGCCACGCGAGGGAACCGGCGACCAGGGCAAGAACCAGGCGGCCGACGAGGGCGCCGGCACGGCCGGCGACCGCGGGCCGGGCGAGTCTTCGGGCAAGCCCGGCGACCAGCAGCCGGCAGGCGACCGGCAGGGCGCGTCCGGCGACTCTGACGGCCCCGCCGGCGACGGCAGCCAAAGCCGGCCCGGCGAAGGCGGCCCGCAGGCCAGCCCGCCCGGCGAGCAGCGGCCGAGTTCCGAAGCGGGCGGCAGGCAAGGCGACCAGCCCGGCGGTGACAACGCCGGCGACCAGCGCAGCATTGGCGACCAGCGGAGCGCGGGCGAGCAGGCAGGCGACGCAACCGAACGGGCCGCGGACGGCGCGGCCGAGCAGCCCGGCGGCCAGCCCGGCGCTGACGCCGG
>JBCCQL010000372.1:0-3826 GCA_039024355.1 Planctomycetota bacterium | reverse complement strand
CAAGCGGGTGCAGAGCCTGATGCCGGCCGCCAAGTCGGGCGACGAAGACCCGCTGGACATCTGCGTCATCAGCGAGCGGCCGATCAACAACCCGGAGACGATCGTCAACGCCCGGGTGGTCGGCGGCCTGCCGATGCTGGACAACGAAGAGGTCCAGCGGGTCTTCGTCGCCCGACTTGGCGGCCGGCATCAGGCTCTGCACCCGCTTGCCGCAGAACGTGCGGGGGATAAAGCCGTACAGCGTGGGGGCGAACGCGCTGGTGCGGTTGGGCCGGTCGACCCGCAGGTAGCCGGTCTTCTTGTCCAGCTCATACTTGACGCGGTCAAAGGGCGTCAGCTCGATGTAGGCCTGCACCACCCGCGGCGGCTCCGGCCCCACGTCGAGCCCGTGCCAGGGGTGCGGGCGCCAGCGGAAGAACGGTTGGGGGAAGGACATCGCGGGTGGCTTACCAGTCGGGACCAAAACCGCATCGACAACCAAAGCCGATGCGCTGCTACGTAGCTGTCGCCTCGTCGAGGGACGCGATATAGCCAGCCAGCAGCTCGGCCAGCTCGGCGGCGACGCCTTCGGCCTCAGCGTAATCTTGCCCGGCGAGCTGGCGGCGGACCTCGTGCGCCAGCGCGTGCAGGTTGCGGAGCGAATCCCCCTGGATTACGACCCCCGGGCGCCGCCGCTCGGGCAGCTGCACCACGACGGCGTTGACGGCCGGTGACAGCCGCTGCACAACGACATCTTCCTTCACTTTGGTCGCCTCGCGGTGGTTGGGTAGAACGAAACGTGCGGCCTGGACCGGTCGAGCCTGTCGCGGAATACGTCGATCCCGGTTTCGCCGCGGGTTGGGTGTACCTCGCCGCCCGCAGCGCCCCGCGGCAGAGTGCGGCGGGCGGCCGACCTCAACCGGGCGTTCCCTCCGTCTTCTCCAAGCACGTAATCGTAGTCAGACTCCACGGACGCGGCGCCAGAAGCCCGGCTGCCTACCACATGCACAGCTACCGCGTGCTCGTCGGCGAACCGCTGGATCCGGAGCTTGTCAGACGGGCTCAATCCTACGCCGGGCGAATCGTCTGCGTCCATCGCGATTGCGGCCGCCCCTAGCCCGGTGGGTCTTCTTCGTTGACGTAGGTCTCGAGGAAGCGGGTCAGCTTGGCGAAGTCGCTGCCGGGCTCGATGTAGCGGACCACGGTGACGAGCGTCTCCGGGTCGACCAGCTCCTCGAACGGCACGTAGGTCAGCTGCAGCTGCCCCTCGCAGGAGACCATGACGCCGTTCAGGCAGTTCTCAACCAACGCCCGGTAGGCGCCGACGCCCAGCTGGCTGCCCAGCATCACGTCGAACGCGTGCGGCGGGCTGCAGCGGGCCTCGTAGCCCAGCTGCACCGGCTTGATCGAACGCTTGGCGCCCGTTTGCTTGGTGTACTCCGCGGCGATCAGCTTGCTGAACAGCTCGTGCAGGTTCACCGCCGAGATGTTCAGGTGCCCGTGCTCGTCGCGGCCCACGCCCTCGACGTACTCGTACGGCAGCAGCTCGGCCAGGCCCTCGGCAACGACGATCACGCCGTACTCTTTGCCCTCGCGTTCGCGGGTGGTCATCGTCAGGACGATCCGCTTGACGACCTCGTCGACGTCCATCACCGCGCGGGTGTGCGTCTGGCCCTCGGCGTCGGTGAAGTCTTCGGTGGTGCGGTACTTGCCCTGGATGTCCTCGACGCTGATCACCAGGCTGGCCTCGCCGGCGATGGCCACGCCGAACGCCAGCCAGCCGGCGCTGCGGCCCATCGACTCGGCCAGGAAGTAGTTGCGGTTGGCCTCTGCGTCGGCCAGCAGGTTGCGGACCTCGCGGGCCAGGAAGTCGACCGCCGTAAAGTAGCCGAACGTGAAGTCGATGCCGCGGTAGTCGTTGTCGATGGTCTTGGGCAGGTGCACCACCGGCATCTTGCGGGCGCCCTCGGGCAGCCGGTCTTGGTACATCTTCAGCTTGTTGGCGGTCTTCAGCGTGTCGTCGCCGCCGATGGAGATCAGCGCGTCGACGCCCAGCGACGCCAGCCCGTCGTACACCGCCTTGAGCGGGGCGGCACGCTCCGGGTCGTCCAGGTGCGCGGGCGAGGAGACGCCCTTGCCCGGGTTGGCCCGCGCGGTGCCGATCATGATGCCCGCCCGGCTGCGGGTGCGGCTCAGCATCGCGTGGTCGATCATCACGTAGTCCTTGCCCTCGACCAGCGGGCTGGACCCGTCGTAGCCGATCAGGCCGGAGTAGCCGTGCTTGACGCCCACCACCTCGATGCCGTTGCGGAGGAACGAGACCGCCGCGGCAGAGATCACCGCGTTGGCGCCGGGCGCCGGGCCACCGGCGAACAAGATCGCCACCCGCTTGATGTGGTCGTCGTGGGGCTGGGTCGGTCGCGAGAGGGTGTTGGCGGACATCGGCGCGGTGGTGGGGGCTTGGGGTGTGGGGCGTGGGGCCAGGGACGCGGGGCCAGGGACGCGGGGCGAGGGCTGGCGGTAGGCGATACGTCGCGTGCGCCGCGTTCGAATCGCGTCTTCGCCCGGAACTGCCGCGGCATTCTAGCCGCCGGGCGGCGGTGCGTTAATGGCCGCAACACTGGCGCTAGAAACGTCCTGCACCGGAACGCCCATCCACGCGAACGCACTAGACTACGAACGTCCGCTCGACGAACGTCGTGTCGATCCGGCCCTCGATAAACGCCGAGTGGCTGAGGATCTCTTGGTGGATCGGCTTGGTGGTCTTGATGCCCTCGACCTGCAGTTCGGCCAGGGCCCGCAGCATGGTGGCCACGGCCTCTTCGCGGGTGGGCTGGTGCACCAGCAGTTTGCCGATCATCGAGTCGTAGTACGGCGGCACCGTGTAGCCGCTGTGGGTGTGCGACTCCCACCGCACGCCGAAGCCGCCCGGCGAGATCAGCCGCTCGATCCGGCCCGGCGAGGGCTGGAAGTTCTTGGCCGGGTCCTCGGCGTTGATGCGGCACTCGATGGCGTGCCCGCGGGCCACGACGTCCTCTTGGCGGAACGGCAGCTCCTCGCCCGACGCGACGCGGATCTGGGCCTTGATCAGGTCGATGCCCGTGACCAGCTCCGTCACCGGGTGCTCTACCTGGATGCGGGCGTTGACCTCGATGAAGTAGAAGTTGCCCTGCCCGTCGACGATGAACTCTACCGTCGCCGCGTTGTGGTAGTCCGCCGTGCGGATCAGCTGGCAGGCCGCCTCGCACATTTTTAGGCGTGTCTCTTGCGAGATGCTGGTGCTGGGGCTCTCCTCGATCAGCTTCTGGTGGCGCCGCTGCGTGGAGCAGTCCCGCTCCCACAGGTGGGCGACGTTGCCGTGCTGGTCGGCGATCACCTGCACCTCAACGTGGCGGGGGTGCTCGACGTACTTCTCGAGGTACACCGCGCCGTTGCCGAAGGCGGCCTCGGCTTCGGTCTGGGCCTGCTGCAGGGCGGACTTCAGCGCCAGGTCGTTGCCCGCCACCCGCATGCCCTTGCCGCCGCCGCCCGCCACGGCCTTGATCAGAACGGGGAAGCCGACGTCGTGGGCGAACCGCAGGGCTTCGGATTCCTCGGTCACCAGCCCGTCGCTGCCCGGCACCACGGGCACGCCGGCCTGCCGCGCCAGCTCGCGGGCCTCGTTCTTGTCGCCCAGCTTGGCCATCGCCTCGGCCGACGGGCCGATGAAGTCGATCTTGCAGCTGCGGCACACCTCGTTGAAGTGGGCGATCCACCCCGGCTACGGCTTCCTCGCCGAGAACGCCCACTTCAACGAGATCTGCCGCAGCTGCAAGATCGACTTCATCGGCCCGTCGCCCGAGGCGAT
>JBCCQL010000371.1:0-3866 GCA_039024355.1 Planctomycetota bacterium | reverse complement strand
CGGCAGAAGCGGGACCAGATCGTGGCCCGCGACTCGGCCGCCCTGCAAGCGCTGCAGCCGGAGGAGGCGCGGCTGAGCGAGCGGCTGATGCATTGCCACCAGCGGCGCCAGCAGCTGCTGCACGCGGCCGGCCGGCACGGCCTGCCCAGCGACAGCCTGCAGTCGCTCTCCGCGTCGCTGCCCAGGGCGGAGCGTTCGCCCCTGCAGCCAGAGATCACCGCCGCCCGCCGGCGTTCACGCCTGCTGCAGCACCAGAGCCTGACCAACTGGGTGCTGGTGCAGCGGACGCTGCTGCACTTGTCGCAGATGATCGAAATCATTGCCACGGGCGGCAAAAAGCAACCGACTTATGGGGGTAGCGCAGACCAGCAACGCGGCGGCGTGATCGTCGATCAGGCGGTCTAGCCACGCGGGGCGGCTGGCCGCGGCAGCACCGCTGGCGCCCCCCGCCGCGTCACGCATCAACGGCCAACAAGGACCGGCGCCGGGCCTCCCGGCGCCAGGAATATGTCGCTCTTCGGCTCCATCCAGATGGGCGCGAACACGCTGCAGGCCATGCAGATAGGCCTGCACGTGGTTGGCAACAACATCGCCAACGCGAACACGCCCGGGTACATCCGCGAGGAGGTGGTGTACTCGCCGGCGCCGGTGCAAGAGTTCGGCACGCTCACGCTGGGGCTGGGCGTCGAGATCGACGGCATCGTCCAGCAGGTGGACGACTTCCTCACCGAGCGGCTGCGGGGCTCCGCGTCGGACAGGGCCAGCGCCGACGTGCAGCGCGACGCCTTCGCCGACCTCGAGACCCTGATCGGCGAGCTGTCGAGCACGGACCTCAGCACGTCGCTCAGCAACTTCTTCAACAGCATCGACGAGGTCGCCAACGGCGACGGCGACACCACGTCGCTGCGGGCGCTGGCTATCGGCGCCGGCGAGAGCCTGACGGCCGACATCCGCCGGCTTGCTACCCGGTCCAACGACGTCCGCAACGAGTTCAACACCCGCATCGCACGCTCCGCGGACGACATCAACGACCTCACCGAGCAGATCCGCGCCCTGAACCTGCGGATTGTCAACATCGAGGCGGGCGGCGCCTCGGGCAGCGACGCCGGCGGGCTCCGCACCGAGCGGCAGAACGCCCTGGGCGCCCTGGCCGAGCTGGTCGACATCCGCGTCACGGAGCAGCCCAGCGGCGCGGTCAACATCTCCGTGGGCGGCGAGCTGATCGTCTTCGAGGGCACCCGCCGCGAGGTGGCGATCAACACCGCCACGGACCAGAACGGCAACGCCACGGCCACGCTCACCCTGGCCGACAACCAGGGCGTGCTCGAAACCAGCGGCGGCGAGGTGCACGGCCTGCTGGCCGCGCGGGACGAGATCCTTGGCGGCTTCCTCACGTCGCTGGACGAGCTGACGCGGCTCTTGGCGTTCGAGTTCAACCAGCTGTACTCGCAGGGGCAGGGCGCCGTTGGGTTCGACTCGCTGACCAGCACCAACGCCGTGACCGACCCGAACGCGGCGCTCGACGCGGCCGGGCTGCCGTACACGCCCACGCAGGGCAGCTTCCAGGTGCTGGTCTACAACCCCGCGGAGAACACCACCAAGACGCACGACATCTTCATCGACCTGGACGGCCTAGACACCGACACCACGCTCACGTCGCTGGCGGCCGACATCAACGCCATCGGCGGCGTCTCGGCCAGCGTCGACAGCACGGGCCGGCTCACCATCCAGTCGGACTCGGCCGACGCACAGTTCTCGTTCGCCGCAGACGACGCCAACGAGAGCGGCGTGCTGGCCGCCCTGGGGCTGAACACCTTCTTCACGGGCTCGTCGGCGTTGAACATCGGCGTCAACTCAACGCTCACCGCCTCGCGGAGCGACGCGGCGCGATTCGCCGCCAGCCTGGGCGGCGTGGGCGCCGAGAGCGACTCCGCCAACTCGCTGCGGCTGGCCGAGTTCTACACCCGCCCGCTGGAGGGCAACGGCGGGTCGTCGCTCGCCACGAGCTACGAGCAGCTGATCAACGACATCACGCAGCGGGCCACCATCGCCAACAGCATCGCCGACGGGTTCGCCACCTTCGAGGCGACGCTGCAGGGCGAGGCGCAGGCCATCAGCGGCGTGAACATCGACGAAGAAGCCATCGACATGATCACCCTGCAACGCACCTACCAGGCGTCCGCCCGCTACATCCAAACCATTTCTGAACTGCTAGACGTGCTGGTGAACCTGTAGCCGCTAAAGCGCCCCCACTTCAAACGCACACTCCGTCACCTTCCACCTTCACCCTTCCCCTTTCGCACTCCTCGTGTCGATCCTCCCCCTCCCAACCTCACGCGTCAGCGACTACCTGGGCCGCACCCGCCTGGTGCAGCAGACGCAGTCGGACCAGCTCGCCCTATTCCGGTTGCAGAACCAGATCAGCACCGGGCGGCGGATCTTTGCGCCCAGCGACGACGGGCCATCCGCCCTCCGCGCGATCACCCTGCAGCGCAACTTGGAGCGGCAGGATCAGCTGCTGGTGAACCTGCGGAGCGCGCAGGCTTCGCTCACATCGGCCGACGGCTCGCTGAACGAGGTGGCCACCATCCTCAACAACGTGCGGGCCGACGCCCTGGCCGTCGCCGGCACCACGGCCACGGACCAGCAGCGGCTGACCACGCGGACCGACGTGCTGGAGTCGCTCGACCGGCTCGTGAGCTTCGCCAACAGCACGTACCAGGACACGTTTTTGTTCGCCGGCTCGCGTGCGCTGTCGGCGCCGTACGTCTTTACGGGCAGCTACGTCGAGTACCGCGGCGACGAGGCCAACCAGCAGCGGCACGTCGACGCCGGCGTGCTGTTCGACACCAACATCCCGGGCGACTCGGTGTTTGGCGGCCTGTCGGAGCCGGTGCTGGGCACGGCCGACCTGGACGTGCAGGTGAACGCCAGCACGCGGCTGAGCGACCTGAACAGCGGCAACGGCGTCACGGCGGGCGGGTCGATCGAGATCGCCTACTTCACGTTTGGCTCCGTGGCCGAGGCGGAGTCGACCGTCGTCGACCTCAGCGGCGCCCGCACGCTGGGCGACGTCGCACGGCTGATCGAGGCCAACGGGCCGCCCCCGGCCCAGCTCCGCGTGAGCGTCTCCGGCGACGGCCTGCAGATCCAGACGCAGCCCGACGCCGTGAACCCTGGTTCAATCGTCGTGCGCGAGGTCGCCGCGGGCGAGACCGCGGCGGAGCTGGGCATCGTCACCTCGACGCCGGCGAGCAGCGTCACCGGGGCGGACCTCGACCCCACGATCCGCCCCACCACGGCGTTGGCCGACCTGCTGGGCACGCGGTCGACGGGCCGGCTCTCCCTGGCCGGGACGGACAACGACCTGACGCTCACCGCCGATGCAAACGGCGACCTGAACGGCCTGTCGGTCACCATCCAGGACGGGGCCGTGCTGGGCTCGGAGACGGCCGCCTTCGCCGCGGGGCCGCCGCCGGCGTTGACGCTGACCATCGCCGAGGGCGTAACCACGGCGACGCAGCTTGCCGCGGTGATCAACAACGAATCGACCGTGCCGTTCTCCGCCCAGGTGGACTTCCGCGACTCGACCTCGGCCACGCTCGCCGGCGGCGGGCAGATCGCCGCCGCGAACCTCACCAATGTCACCGCGGGCGGCGGCGGCACGAGCCTCGACCTGGCGTCCGGCCTGCAGATCACCAACGGCGGCGACCCGTTCACCATCGACACCAGCACGGCCGAGACGGTCGAGGACCTGCTGAACCTGCTGAACGCCGAGGAGAACGGGCTGTTCGCGGAGCTCAACGCGGCGGGCACGGGCATCAACGTCCGCACACGCCGCAGCGGGGCGGACTTCGCCATCGGCG
>JBCCQL010000370.1:0-3867 GCA_039024355.1 Planctomycetota bacterium | reverse complement strand
GGCACGGCCGATCGGGACCTTGCCCGGTGTCAGGCGGAGGCGCGGTGCCGTCTCACCTTGGATCGGCGCGCCGTCTGCCTCCCACTACCGCTCGTCGGCCTCGCAGATCGAAGAGATCGGCTGGCAGCAGTACTCCACCGCCCGCAATAACGGCGTCGACAGCCGCACGCTGCTGGCCCTGGAGCAGGTGAGCCTGAACCACACCGGCTCCGCCGCCGCGGCGTGGGCGGATGTCACCTGGGCAGACGGCAAGCTGTGGTTGGCGTCGCGGCAGTACCTGATGGACCGCGCCGCGGCGGACGCGTCGATCGCCGAGGCAGAGCAGCGGTACAAGCAGCTAGCGGCAGACCCGGCGGCGGACGGCGTGGTGCGCAACCGGGCCAAGTTCGGCCTCGCCCGCCTGAACGACCTGCGTGGCGACCTGGACGCCGCCGCCAAGCTGTACGGCGAGGTCGGCGGGGCCTTTGCCGAGATCGCCGCCGAGCGTGCCGAGCAGCTTGCCGAAGAGAGCGTGCAGATCGACGCCGAGTGGCTGGCGTCGGCCCAGGCGACGCCCCGGATGCCGCAGTTCGAGGGGCAGTCCGGCCTGGCGTCGGGCGCCACGGCAGAGCCAAAGCCCGACCCGCTTGGCCTGCCCGAGGAAGACGCCACCAGCGCAGATTCGTTCGGGGCGATGCTCAGCGGCCTGAAAGACCTCGGCCTGAGCGGCGAAGCGGGCACGGGCGACGAGGGCACGGGCGAAGCAGACTTGCAGCCGGCCGACCTCGAAGCGGCCGACGACGGCCAGTCCGCAGACGGCGGCGAACCTGAAGGCGGCACGGCCGACGCGGGCGCCGCCAGCGACACAGCATCGGGAACCGAAACGCCCACCGCCGAGCCGGGCGAGACCGACGAAGCCAGCGCCGCAGCGGGCGACTCCAACGCCGGCGAACCTGCGGCGGAGTCGGTCCCCGAAGTGGAACCCGAAGCCGAGCCCGAAGTGTTGGGCGACGAGTAGCCGGCACGGCAGGGCCGCATCGACCCGGGGGGCGGTCCGCATGGGCGACGCGTTGCCGATCGAGCTGCCCCTGGAGTTCGTTATCGACGAGCAGGCGGCCGGCAAGCGGCTCGACGCGACGCTGGCCGCCCGGCTGCCGGGGTTCTCGCGGGTGGTGCTCCGCCGGGCGATCGACGCCGGCCACGTGCTGGTCGACGGCACGCCGCGTAAGCCCTCTTACAAGCTCGACGCCGGCCGCCGCGTGCAGGTGACGCGGCTCGCCCCGCCTCGGCCCGGGCCCGAGCCCGAGGACATCCCGCTCGACTTGCTCTACGAAGACGACCACCTGGTCGCCGTCAACAAGCCGGCGGGCATGGTGGTCCACCCGGCCAAGGGGCACTGGGCGGGGACGCTCGCCAGCGCCCTGGCCCATCACTTCGGCGACGCGCTCAGCACCGCCGGCGGGCCGACGCGGCCGGGCATCGTCCACCGGCTAGACCGCGACACGTCCGGCGTGATGGTCGTCGCCAAGCACGACCGGGCGCACGAGCGTCTCGCCGCACAGTTCAAGGACCGCACCACCGAGAAGCGGTACCTGGCGATCGTCGTTGGCACGCCCGACCGCGACGCGGACGCGATCGACGCCCCGATTGGCCCGCACCCCACCGGGCGCGAGAAGATGGCCATCCGCCCGGATCACCCCGACGCCCGCGCCGCGTTGACGCGGTACGAGGTGCTGGAGCGTTTCCCGAAGTCGTCGGGCGCCGGGCACACGCTGCTCCGCTGCCTGCCCAGGACGGGCCGGACGCACCAGATCCGCGTCCACCTGTCCCACGCCGGCTACCCGATCTTGTGCGACAAGCTGTACGGCGGGCACGCGGCGTTTGGGCCGCTGGGCCGGCAGGCGTTGCACGCAGAGCGGCTGTCGATCGACCACCCAGAGACCGCCGAGCGGCTCACCTTCGAGGCGCCCCGCCCGGCGGATATTTGTCAGGTTCTGGCGGTGCTACGCGGCGGGCCGACGCTATGATGCCAGCCACCCGCGTCGCCGCCGCGCTTGGCGGCGCGGGCGGGGCACACCGTCGAAACCACTTCTCAAGCCGGAGGAAGCAATGGGGCTGATCAGCGAGTTCAAAGAGTTCGCCATGAAGGGCAACGTGGTCGACATGGCGGTCGGCATCATCATCGGCGGCGCGTTCAAAGGGGTCGTCAGCTCGCTGGTCAACGACGTCATCATGCCGCCGATAGGGATGCTCATCGGCGGCGTGAACTTCTCAGAGCTCACCTTCCCCATCGGCACAACGCCCGCCGTGCTCGACGACGCCGGCAAGGTGGTCGAGGCCGCCAAGCAGGCCACCATCAACTACGGCGTGTTTGTTCAGACCGTGCTCGACTTCTTGATTGTCGCCGCGGCGGTGTTCGTCGGCATCAAGGCGATGAACAAGGCGTCGCAGATGACCGGCATGGCCGAGGAAGAAGAGGAGGCCGCCCCGCCCGAGCCCTCGGACGAGGTCAAGCTGCTCCGCGAGATCCGCGACGCGCTGCAGAAATCATAACGGCGCCTCGCAACCACGTGTGCACGCCGATTTGTGCGGATGAAGGCGGGCGACCACAAAGGACACTGTGCGAAGACAACGACAAAACCGTCGTGTCCTTCGTGTCCTTCGTGTCCTTCGTGGTTCATCCCTTATCCGAGTGCATCCGTGGTTTATCCTTTCGCGGCGTCGGCCTTCGACCGACCGCCGCCCCGCTTGACCACCCGCACGCGGCGGCCGCTGAGGGCGACGCGCCGGTTGGCGATCATCTTCAGCACCGCCGGGTAGCACTCCAGCTCCGCTTGAAAAACGCGGTCGGCGAGGGACTCGGCCGTGTCGTCGTCGAAGACGGGCACGGGCTGCTGCCAGATGATCGGCCCGTGGTCGTACTCGTTGTCGACAAAGTGCACCGTGACGCCGGTGATCTTGGCGCCGTGGTCCAGCACCGCCTGGTGAACACGCCGGCCGTACATCCCGCGGCCGCCGAACGCCGGCAGCAGCGACGGGTGGATGTTCACCACCCGGCCCGGGCGGTCCGGCCCGCAGGCGAAGTCCTCCGGCACCGGCACGAACTTCACAAAGCCCGCCATCACGACCAGCTCGATCTCCTTCGCCCGGCACCGCGAGAAGACGGCGGGGCCAAAGGCGTCATCCGATTCGTAGTCGCTGCGGTTGACGACCGACGTGGGGATGCCGGCGTCCTCGGCGTGCTTCAGCCCGCCGGCATTCGCGCTCGACGAAATCACCAGCGCGATCTCTACCGGCAGCTGATCGGCGGCGACCAGGTCGATCAGGTTCTTCAGCGTCCGGCCGGCGCCGGAGATGAGGACGGCGATTTTCATGGGTGGTTCTGCTGCCGCTACTTCATTTTGAGCACTGGCCCATCCGGGTGCTCTGGGTTGCCGATCACCCGCTGGTTCGAGCAATCGACCAGCAGGTCGAGCTTCTCAAGCACGGTCTGGCCGATCAGCACCTCGTTGCCGATGACGAACGCCTGGTCCTCGGTGTCGCGGCCGATGAGGTCGAAAATCACGCCGTACACCACGCCGACCCGCTGCGACTTGCCGTCCGCCAGCTCCACCGGGCGTGTGTGCTGGACACGCAGGCCAAGCTCTTGGGCGACGTCCGGCGGCAGCGCGCTGGAGACGGCGCCGGTGTCCACCAGGGCGTCGCGCGTGACGCTGCGGACCTGGTCGGCGGGCAGGTCCCCGCGGGCGGCCAACTCGGCGTCGACCAGGTTGGTCAGCCGCACCTCGACACGCACTTCGCCCATTTCTGCAACCGTTCTGTTCACAGTCTCGGCCTCCAAAGGTCTCGCGGCACGCCGCGCGTGGTGGCATTGTACGCCGGCCCCGC
>JBCCQL010000369.1:0-3868 GCA_039024355.1 Planctomycetota bacterium | reverse complement strand
GCCAACAAGATCTACCACAGCCCGGACCTCGACAACTTCCTCGGGGACCGCATCAAGCAGGGCCGCTGACGCCGCGGCCCTGCGGCGCCGGCTTGCCGGCCTTCTCTTGAGTCCGTGTAGAACCGCGGCCGCCAATCTGGCCCCCCGCCGGCGAACCGCCGCACGCCAGCAGCCGACAGCCGACGGCTGACAGCCAACAGCCAATACGCACAGCCAACAGCCAAGCATCATGAGTCGGAGACTTACCGGGCCGAGCGAGCAGGGCGGGGATTCGCGTCTGCTGACGTTCATGCTGCTGTCGGTGTCGATCTTGCTCTTTTCGCAGGTCTTCTTCAGCCCACGCCGGCCCCCCGACCAGGCGGCCAACGGCCCGGCGGAGGTGCAGGCCGACGAAGAGAAGCGCGCCGGCGACGGCGTCGCGGACGGCGATGGCGCCGCGGCGGCCGACGGAGACCCCGCCCCGCCCGGCGACGACACGCTGGGCGACGACACGCTGGCCGACGGGGCGGCCGCGGCGATCGCCCCCGGGCCCGAGGCCGAGCCGCAGATGCTGCCCCTCGGGTCGGTCGAAGCGGGCGGGCCGTTCCGCATGCTGCTGACGCTCGACAACCGGGGCGCCGCTGTCCGGCGGGCCGAGTTCTCTTCGAGCGTCTTCCGCGACATCGACGGGCGTGTTGGCTACCTGGGCGAACTGGGCCTCGCCGCGCAGGCGGGCGGCGCCCGTGTTTCGGTGGTTGGCCCCGGGACGCCGGCCGCCACGGCGGGCGTGGCTGTGGGCGACGTGCTCACCGCCATCGCCCCCTCCGAGGACGCCGAGGGCGTTTCCATCAACTCGACCGCCGACCTCCGCGAATACCTCGCAACGACCACGCCCGGCGACGAGGCGGTGCTGACGGTCCTGCGTGGGGAGGAGCGGCTGAAGCTCAGCGTGCCGCTCACCCGCCCGCCGCTGGCGGTGATCCGTCCAGAGAGCGAGAACGTCCGCCTGCACAACCCAGAGATGGCCAACCCCGCGTTCGACGTGCCGTCGCTGCTGGTCAGCATCGACGAGCTCAACGGCCGCGGGCAGAGCAATCCTACGGTCGCCGCCGCCAACAACCGGCTGCAAAACGACGCCTGGGAGGTGGTCGACGCGACCGACCGCTCCGCCACGATGCGGCTGCGGCTGGCGGGGCTGGGCCTGGAGTTCGAGAAGCGGTTTGAGTTGGTGGAGGTCCCCCAAGACCAACGCGACAACAAGGACTACCGCGCCTACCACTTTGCGCTGGACGTCCGCGTGAAGAACCTGCTGGCGGAGCCGCAGTCCGTGGCCTACCAAATCGCAGGCCCCAACGGGCTGCCGATCGAGGGGTGGTGGTACACCAACCGCATCGGCCGCAGCGAGACCGGCGCGGGCATCTGGATGCGGCGGGTCGGCATCCGCGACGTGGTGGCCCGGTACGACGGGTCGAGCCTGGTGCAGCTGCAGTGCAGCGAGATCGCCGAGGGCAAGACCGCCCCCATCGGCCAGGGGGCGCCCATGGCGTACCTGGGCGTCGACGCCCAGTACTTTTCGGTCATCCTGATGCCGGAAAACCAAGACCGGTCGCGCGCCTGGTTCGACGTCGCCAGCGCGGTGCTGGCCACCCCCAAGCTGCCCGAGAAGGGCACGTACCCGACCTACAACAACGCCTCGTTCACCGCCACGCTTAAGGTGGTTGACCTGGCGGCCGCCGGCGCGGCGGGCGACACGCTCGACGACCGCTTCACGGTCTACGCCGGGCCGAAGCGGCCCGACCTGCTCGCCCAGTACCAGCCGTTCGGCGACCCCAACTACTCGCCGCAGTACACCATCTACTACGGCTACTTCGGCTGGGTGGTGCGGCCCATGCTGTGGCTGCTGCACACGTTCTACAGCTTCACGCAGAACTACGGCATCGCCATCATCCTGCTCACGGTGTGCGTCCGCGGGTGCATGTTTCCGCTGAGCCGCAAGCAGGCGGCCAACATGGCCAAGATGCAAGAGCTGAAGCCGGAGATGGACCGCATCGCCGAGAAGTACAAGGACGACATCGAGAAGCGGAGCAAGGCCCAGCAGGAGTTCTACCGCAAGCACAACTTCAACCCGATGGGCGGCTGCCTGCCGATGTTTGTGCAGCTGCCGATCTTCATCGGGCTGTACCGCGCGCTGGCCGTCGACATCGAGCTGCGGCAGGCGCCGCTGTTCGGCGAGGCGGTCCGCTTCTGCGGCAACCTGGGGGCGCCCGACGCGTTCTACGACTGGTCGTGGCTGATGCCGCAGTGGTTCAACAACGGGCAGGGCGTCTTCGCCCTGGGGCCGTACTTCAACCTGCTGCCGCTGGCGACCATCGCCCTGTTCTTGCTGCAGCAGAAGATGTTCATGCCGCCGCCGGCCAACGAGCAGGCCGAGCTGCAGCAGAAGATGATGAAGTACATGATGATCTTCTTCGGCGTCATGTTCTTCAAAGTGCCCAGCGGCCTGTGCCTGTACTTCATCGCGTCGAGCCTGTGGGGCATCGCCGAGCGGAAGCTGCTGCCCAAGCCGACGCCGCCGGCGGGCGAAGGCTTCAGCAAGCCGTCGGCGAGCCCGAAGAAGCCGGCGCCGGGCGACGCACCGGGCAAGCCGAAGCCAAAGCCGCAGGGCGCCGGCGGCGGTTCGGGCTCGGCGGCACGCAAGAAGAAGACCGGCGGACGCAAGAAGCGGTCGAAGCGGTAGGCAACCAAGCCGCGGATGCCGCGTTGCCCGGATACGCCGAGCCGCCCGCCTTGCTCGGCCGCCCGCCTGGCTCGGCAGACCTGCCCGGAGGCACGCCGGTGATCGCCGACGAGCGAGACACGATCGTCGCCGCCGCCACGCCGCGGGCGGGCGGCGTACGCGGCGTGGTGCGGTTGAGCGGCCCGCAGACGGTTGAGGTGCTGCGGCCGCTCGTAGGCGGACCGTTGGAATTGCGGCGCCCGACGCGGCGCCCAGGGGCGTCGCTCGAAGTGGTGCTGGCCGGCGCCCCGCGGCGGGCCCCGTGCGACGTTTACCTGTGGCCCGGCCGGCGAAGCTACACCCGCCAGCCGTCGGCCGAGCTGCACACGATCGGCTCGCCGCCGCTGCTGGACGCGATCATCGCCGCGGTGTGCGGGGCGGGCGCCAGGCTTGCCGAGCCCGGCGAGTTCACGCTCCGCGCGTTGCTCGCCGGGCGGATCGACCTGACGCAGGCCGAGGCGGTGCTGGGGGTGATCGACGCCCCGTCGGGCCCGGCGCTCGAGTCCGCCCTGTCGCAGCTGGCCGGCGGGCTTTCACGGCCGCTGCAGCACATCCGCGAAGACCTGCTGCAGCTGCTGGCCGAGCTCGAGGCGGGCCTCGACTTTGTCGAGGAAGAAGACGTCCGCTTCATCGAAGACGCAGAGCTCACCCGCCGCCTGGACGCGGCGTTGGCGGCCGTTCGGTCGCTGCTGGAGCAGACCGCCACGCGTGGGCGTAGCGAGTTTTTGCCGCGGGTCACGCTCGTCGGCCCACCGAACGCCGGCAAGAGCAGCCTGTTCAACGCCCTGCGGCAGCATGCCGCAGCCGACGGCCGACAGCAGCAGGCGCCCGGTGTCACCGCGGCCAACGCGCTGGTTTCGCCGACGGCGGGGACGACACGCGACAGCCTGACCGCGGAGGTAACCGCCGGCGGCGTGCGGTTCTTGTTGATCGACACGGCCGGCGTCGAGCCCGGGCCGGCCGCTGGGGTGCAGACAGGGCCGGCGGGCGTGGCGGACGCCGCCTCTCGCCGCGACGCCGCGGCGGCCGACCTGCGTGTGCGGTGCGTGCCCGCGGGGGCGGACCCGCCGGCCAAAACCGACCCGGCCGAGCTGAACATCCGCACCAAGTGCG
>JBCCQL010000368.1:0-3874 GCA_039024355.1 Planctomycetota bacterium | reverse complement strand
GCACGCGGTCGTAGTGGAGCAGCCGCAGGACCCGCGGTGCCTGGATCTCGAAGTTGACGCTGCTGACCCAGTCCGCGTCGGGCTCCTTGAACTCCGCCCGCAGCTCGCTGATCTCTCGCCAAGACTGAAAGTCGTAGTTGGCGTACTGGCCGTCTTCAATGTGGATCACCTCGGCCAACTCGCGCAGGAGCAGCCCGAACGCGCGACGCACATCAACCACATGCACCGCCATGTAGCTGCGGTTCAACACCAACACGCTCGAGTTAAGCACCGGGCTTGCAGCGATCGACATCGGCACCTCGTCTCAGGCTCGGAACGGGTTGCTCGCCTTGTTGTGTGGCGGCCACTGCGTGTGAAGGCGGGGCAACACCGCGCGGCGGCCGGCGACGCGGCCCCCGGCGTGCTTGACGGGGAAAGCCTCGCTTCGGCTGGCGTCCAAGGCTCCGCGTACGCTCGGGCGGGCGGCGCCACGCAGCGGAGGACCGGGCTCGCTGCGTGCCGGTTCGCCTTGGTCTCTCACGACCTAATTTTAAGCCGCGGCATGGGCCCGGGCCAGATACGCCACGACGCAACCGGCGGTTCTTCACCGATTCTTCCCGCCACGCCAGCTGCGGGCGACGGCGCCGCAAACACACGCGGCGCGGCCCACGACGCACGCCACCACGCAGCAGGCCTCTACTGGGGTGTGGCTTGAGAATGGCTGGCGTGTTGGCGGCGCCATGGACACACCTTGCGGCGGATTCTTGCCAGTCTGTCTTGCTGGTGGTTTCGCATTCTCATTACCATGGCCGTAGCGGCTGAGGGCCACCGGCCGATAGCCGCCGGCGCGCGGCGGCCCGCGACGCGACAATCTCCCGAGGACGCCGACCGATGATCCACTTCACGTGCGACTGCTGCCAACGGACGATCGACTGCGAAAACGAAGTCCGCTACGTGGTCCGCTTAGAGGTGTACGCGGCCGTCGACGCCGAGGCCGGCGACTTGGGCGAAGAGGTTGACCACCTCGAAGAGATCGATGAAGTCCTGGAGCGGATCGACTGCCCAAGCGATGGGCACGGCGACGGCCACAACGACGGGCCGACAGACCAACAGCTCGACCGCAACGTTTACGAGCAGGTCCGCTACGACCTGTGCCAGAGCTGCCGCGAGCAGTTCACCAAAAACCCGCTGGGGCGCCTGACGCCGGTGAAGCTGGGCTTCAGCGAAAACTAGCGTCGCACGATTGCTTGAGGCAACCCGTCGGTACGCCAAGGCCTACGAGCGTCTTAACAAAACCTCACTCGTTTGCGGCGATGTCTGCGGAATCGGCCGTGAAACGCCGATCGCGCCCCGACTCTCGGTTTTGTGCGTTGGCTCGAAGCACGCCGCTGCCGAGCACGGCGCCGCCCGCCATCATGCCGAACCCGTCCGCCGGCCCACGCAGCCGGCCCTCTTGGCGACGCACAGAGAACAAGCGCTTCCACCGGCCGATCATGGGCCGGCTCTTCTGGCCCGCTGTTTTGCTGCTGGTCGTGCTGGCCGCCTGGCTGCAAGCCCGCATCGACGCGGTCCCGACCGGCGGCGCGGTCCCGGCCGGCCGCCACGGCGTGCGGTACGTCATCGACGGCGATACCCTGGTGCTGGCCAGCGGTGTCCGCGTCCGGCTGCAGGGGATCGACACGCCGGAGGTCGCACGTGGGCGTGCGCCGGGCGAGCCTTGGAGCCAGCAGGCGAAGGCCTTCACCCAGCGGTTTGTCGCCACGGCGGGCGGCCACGTGCGGCTGTCGTTTGGCGACGAGCGGCAAGACCGCTACGGGCGTTGCCTGGCCTTCGTGTGGCGTGGCGACACGATGCTGAACGAGGAGCTTGTGCGGGCGGGCCTAGCCACGGCCCGGCCCGATTTCCGCTTCAGCGGTAGAATGAAACGGCGTTTGCTCCGGGCGCAGGATGAGGCCAAAGCGGCCGGGCGTGCCCTCTGGTCCGGCGCCTTGCCCGGAGGCGAGCGGAAGAGCCGATAAGGCCGGCCGCCGGCGTCGGGCGGCTGGGCCGCCCTCGTGTTTTCACCGAACAGACCGCCGCCATGCCTGCCACCGCCCGCCTGACTGGGAAACGACTCGCGGACCTGTGCCACCGGCTGGCGGTATCGGCGGACGCCGGCATCGACACCCGCCGCACCTGGAAACGCGAGGCCGACAACGCCCGCGGCGCCCTCGCCGAGGCATTCACCGCGGTGCGGGACGGTGTGGCGAGCGGCGAGACGCTCACCGATTCGCTGCTGAAAACACGCGGCGTTTTCCCGCGGCTGTTCTTAGAGATGACACGCGTCGGCGAGCAGACCGGATCGCTGGCCGAGGTGATGCACCGGCTCAGCGATCACTACCAGCGCGGGCACGAGATGCGTAGCGAGCTGATCGCCCGGCTGCGCTGGCCCGTGCTGCAGCTAATCGCGGCGGTGGCCATCATCGGGCTGCTGCTTGTGGTGTTCGCCGGGCTCGGCCTGCAGCGGCTCAACGGCGAGCCGATCGACGTGCTCGGCCTCGGCGTGACCGGTTACGGTGCCGTGCGGCTGTATGTGCTGATGCTCGTCGTGGCGGGCGGCGCGGTCGCCCTCTCAGTGGCGGCGGTCCGGCGTGGGTGGCTGTGGGGCAAGGCCGTGCAGCAGCTCGCGGTGCGGCTGCCTGTGGTCGGCCCGTGCGTCGAGAGCATCTGCATGGCCCGCCTGACGTGGGCCCTGCACCTGACGCTCAACACCGAGACCGACCTCCGCCGGCTGGTGCCGATGGTGCTGCACGCGGCGGGCAACGACCACTACACCCGCTGGAGTAAGGCCATCACGGATCGGGTGGCCGGCGGCACGCCGCTGCACGAGGCGTTCGCCTCGACCGGCGCCTTCCCGACGCACCTGCTCGACGCGCTGCAGGTGGCCGAGGAGAGCGGCATGATCGTCGAGTCGATGGCCCGGCTGTCGCAGCAGTACGAGCAAGAGTCGCAGCACGCCATCGCCGGGCTGTCGACCGCGCTCGCCTTCGTCATCGGCCTGACGGTGATGGCGGCGATCGGCGCCGCGGTCATCCGGCTGTTCCAGGTCGTGTACCTGGACATGATCAACGACGCGTTGAATTTCTGACGCCAAGCGTTGAGCGGCATGCCGGGCATGCCGGGCGGTCCGCCGGGGCAAGCGGCCAGCCCGCCACGTCCTAAGCCGGGAAGCGGTCGGCAAACACGACCTCTTCCTTGGCCAGCTGGCCGCCACGCGGGTGGGCGGGCTTCAACGCCTTGCCGACGGTGATCATCATGCCGATGACGTGGCCGGGCGGCAGGCCGATGATCTCGCCGACCTTGGCCGGGTCGAAGCCGATCATCGGGCAGCTGTCGTAGCCCATGCTCTTGGCCGCCAGCATGATGGTCTGGCCGGCGATCCCCACCGACCGCATGACCTCGTCCCGCTGCAGCGACTCGTTGCCGTCGTAGAACTGGCCGATCATCGGCACCAGCATCTGCGCCACGGCCTCCGGGGCGTCCCGCCAGTACCGCTCGGGGTTGTCGGCGTGCGCGGCGAGCTTGCCGCACAGCAGGATCGTCAGGTTCGCCTCTTCGACCTGGGCCTGGTCCCACGCCGCGGCGCGGAGCTGCTTCTTCACCGCCGCGTCGCGGCACACAACAAACCGCCAGTTCTGGATGTTGAACGACGTGGGCGACAGCAGGGTGAGCTCCATCAGGCGGTCGACGTCCGCCTCGGGCATGTCGAACGCGGGGTCGTAGTGCTTCACGGCCCGGCGGGCCTCGATGGCTTCTAGTGTCTCCAACGATCTACTCCTCAAAAGCAAGTTTGATTTCTCGGCAGAGCTTCGCGAACGAGGCACTCTTCAAGCGGCACGCCGTTAGGTCCATCGCG
>JBCCQL010000367.1:0-3880 GCA_039024355.1 Planctomycetota bacterium | reverse complement strand
CAGGCCGTCGGCCGTGATGATGTCGACGCCCGACTCGGCGAGCACCCGCCGGCCCTCTTCGACCTCGGTGCCTTCCAGCCGGACAACAAGCGGCACGCTGAAGCCAACCTCCTTGTACGCCGCCACCACGGCGTTGGCGATTGTGGTGCACTGCATGATGCCGCCGAAGATGTTGACCAGCACCGCCTTCACGTTCGGGTCGCCCAGCAGGATGCGGAAGGCCTCGGTCACCTGGTCCTTGTCGGCGCCGCCGCCCACGTCCAGGAAGTTGGCGGGCTCGCCGCCGTGCAGCTTGACGATGTCCATCGTGCTCATGGCGAGGCCCGCGCCGTTGACCAGGCAGCCGATGTTGCCCTCCAGCTGCACGTAGCTCAGGCCGGCCCGGCCGGCGCGGAGCTCGTTGGCGTCCTCTTCGGACTCGTCCCGCAGCTCGACGAGCTTCGGGTGGCGGAACAGGGCGTTCTCGTCGAAGTTAATCTTGCCGTCGAGCGCCAGCAGGCCGCCCTCGCCGGTCACGACCAGCGGGTTGATCTCTGCGAGGCTGCAATCGGTGTCGACGAACAGCTTGCAGATGCCGGTGAAGAACTTGCCGGCCGCCTTGGCCGAGGCGCCTTCGAGGCCCAGCTTCTTGGCGAGGGTGCGGACCTGGTAAGCCTGCAGGCCAGCGTCGGGGTCGAACGGGGCGGTGTGGATCAGCTGGGGCGTCTCGGCAGCCACCTTCTCGATGTCCATGCCGCCCTCGGTGCTCACCATCAGCACCGGCCGGCCCGCGGCGCGGTCGACCACGATGCCCAGGTACAGCTCGCGGGCGATGTCGCAGCCCTGCTCGACCAGCAACTGGCGGACCGTCTGCCCTTCCGGGCCTGTCTGGATGGTGACCAGGTCTCCGCCGAGCAACGCCGCGGCGACCCGGCGGGCGTCGTCGGCCGACTTCACCAGCTCCACGCCGTGCTGATCGGAACCCTTGATCGTGCCCTTTCCCCGCCCGCCGGCGTGGACCTGGGCTTTGACCACGGCCACCGGCCCGCCGAGCTGGTCGAAAGCGGCGGCCGCTTCGTCGGCAGACTTCGCCACAACGCCGTCCGGCACCGGGATGCCAAACTCGCGGAAGAGCTGCTTGGCTTGGAACTCGTGGATCTTCATGCGTGGCAGCGGGGAAAGCTTAGGAGAAGCGTCGGGTTTGCCGGAGGGCTTCGTGCGACGGGGCCGAACCCGCGGATGCGGTTTCCACGATCCCGCGGGTCGCCGAGTATACGGGCGCCCCGCGGGGCCATCAACGCCCGGCGGCAGCGCCTGTGTCGCAGTAACCCGTGGCAACCCTGCGCGCGGCGGCCGAGCGTGTGGCGTGCCGCGGCAGGCCGAGGCGATGCATTTCCCTCTGTCCGTGTTTTGCTGCGTCGGATTGTGCGGACACGCCACACCAATAAACCGGGCGTCGGCGCCGCTTTCGCGCGGAACATCTGCCAAGCAACCATAGAGCCAACCGGTAGCCAGGGCGCACCAGCACGTCGGGGCATAACGCGTGGTAATCCGTATGCGAAAAGTGCTTGCTGTTGTTGACTTAACGTGGATCCTGTGAAATTATTCACGAGTCCTGATTCGACCCGAATCGCAGCCGCAAAACAGGACGAAGAGAACTGAGCCGCAACCTAGCAGCGGCGGCCAAAAGCCCGACAGCGTGGACCTCCGTCGCCTACCTAGTCCCGCCTATCCAGCAATCGCCGCATGAGCAGACGCTTTGATATTCGCAAGGGCTTAGACCTGCCCATCGCCGGCGAGCCGGTGGGGCCGGCTGTTGCTGGCCCCGAGATCCACACCGTGGGCATCGTTGCCGACGACTATGTGGGCATGAAGCCGACAATGGCGGTCACGGAGGGCGACCGCGTCAAGCTCGGGCAGCTGCTCTTCACGGATAAGAAGACCGAGGGCGTTCGTTACACCTCACCTGGCTGCGGCCGCGTGGTGTCGGTGAACCGCGGCGCGAAGCGGGCGTTCCAGTCGGTGGTGATTGCCCTGGAGGGTGACGAGCGGGAGCAGTTTGCTGCCTACCCCGACGACAACCTGTCGCAGCTCTCCGCGGCAGCGGTAGAAGATAACCTGCTCGCCTCCGGCCTGTGGACGGCGCTGCTGACGCGGCCCTACAGCAAAGTGCCGACGCCCGGCACGCGGCCCGACGCCTTGTTCATCACCGCGGTGGACACCAACCCTCTGGCGGCGGACCCGGCGCCCATCATTGGGGCCAGTAGCCGAGAATTCGTGGCCGGCGTGCAGGCCCTCAGCACACTGGCCAACGGCCCGGCGTACCTGTGCAAGGCGGCCGACACGCCGCTGCCGGGCGATGAGCTGGCCTGCGTCGAAGTGGCGGAATTCAGTGGCCCGCACCCCGCCGGCCTGCCGGGAACGCACATCCATCTGCTGGCGCCGGCCAGCATGCAGCGCACCGTCTGGCACGTCGGCTACCAAGACGTCATCGCCGTTGGCCACCTGATGCTGACAGGCGAGCTGCTCGTGGATCGCGTCGTCGCGATCGGCGGCCCGGCGGCGGCGAATCCGCGGCTGGTCCGCACCCGGCTGGGCGCCTCGCTGGCGGAACTCACCGCGGGCGAGGGCAAGGCGGGCGAGGAGCAGTCGGTCCGCGTGATTTCGGGGTCGGTCTTGTCGGGCCGCACCAGCAGCGAGCCGGTCAACTACCTGGGCCGCCGCCACACGCAGATTTCGCTGCTTGTTGAGGGCAACCACCGCGACCTGCTGGGGTGGATGGGCCCGGGCTTCGACCGCTACTCGATCAAGCCGATCTTCGCGTCGTCGTGGCTCAGTTCGGCCGCCCGGCGGTGGAAGTTCACCACGTCGACCGAGGGGAGCCACCGGGCGATCGTCCCCATGGGCATGTACGAGCGGGTGATGCCGCTCGACATCATCCCGACGCCGCTGCTCAAAGCCTTGTGCGTGCAAGACAACGACACCGCACAGATGCTCGGCTGCCTGGAGCTCGACGAAGAAGACCTCGGGCTGTGCACGTTTGTCTGCCCCGGCAAGAACGACTACGGGCCGATGCTCCGCCAGAGCCTGACCACCATCGAGCACGAGGGCTAGCCGGCCGCGACGCAGCGCCCTCCGCGGCGTGCCCGCACCAGCCGCACGGATCCCGAACAGAATCAGAGACCCAACGAGAAGTTCTGCAAGCGCATGAAATTCCTGCGATCACAGATCGACCGCGTCGAGCCGTTGTTCAAAGAGGGCGGCAAGCTCGAAAAGCTCTACCCGCTCTACGAGGCGATCGACACGTTCCTGTACACGCCCGGCGAGGTCACCAAGGCGGGCGCCCACGTCCGCGACAGCCTCGACATGAAGCGGATGATGATCATGGTGGTCATCGCCCTGGGCCCCTGCTTCTTCATGGCGCTCTGGAACACCGGCTACCAGGCAAACCTGGCGATCGCCGAGTACGGGGCGCCGGTCTACAAGGGGACAATCACCGGTCTTCCCGCTGGTATTGTTGGCCCGCTCGACGACCGAGAGACGTACATGCAGGCGCTGGGGCTGGAGCACGACCCCAACAACCAAATCTCGAACATCGTCTACGGGGCGTTGTTCTTCCTGCCGATCTATCTCGTCACGATGATCGTCGGCGGCAACATCGAAGCCGTCTTTTCGATCATCCGCGGGCACGAGATCAACGAGGGCTTCCTAGTCACCGGCGCCCTGTTCCCGCTAACCCTGTCGCCCACGACGCCGCTGTGGCAGGTTGCGTTGGCGATTGCGTTCGGGGTGGTCTTCGCCAAGGAGATCTTCGGCGGCACCGGCAAGAACTTCCTGAACGTCGCGTTGAGCGCCCGGGCGTTCCTGTACTTTGCCTACCCCAAGTTCCAGTCGGGCGAGT
>JBCCQL010000366.1:0-3884 GCA_039024355.1 Planctomycetota bacterium | reverse complement strand
GCCAGGCGGTCGATGGGAGTCACGTCGCGTAGGGAGCGGGCCTCGGCCAGGGCCCGGCGGTCCGCTTCGGGCAGGGGCGTCTCGAATCCCGGGGTGGGCTTCACGCCCCACGGCTTATCCTCCGGCGTGCCGGGCAGGCGGTGGATGTTCTCGCCGCTGGGGCGCCAGTAGGTCGAGGACGTCAGCTTCAGCAGGCTGGCGCCCGCCTGCATGTCGAACACCTGCTGCACGGTCCCCTTGCCGAACGAGCGGCTGCCGATCACCACCGCCCGGTCGTTGTCCTGCAGGCACGCGGCGAGGATCTCGCTGGCCGAGGCGCTGCCGCCGTCGATCAGCACGGCGATCGGCACGCCCGTGTACGAGCCGTACCTGCCGGTCGCCCGGCGCCGTTCGAGGACCCGCTGGCGGCGGTCGCGGGTCTCGACGATCTCTGCGCCCGCTGGCAGCAGCAGGTCGCACATCTCGATCACCTCGTCGAGCGACCCGCCGGGGTTGCCCCGCAGGTCGATCACCAAGGCCCGCATGCCAGCGTCTTCTAGCCGGGGCAGCAACCGGCGAAAGTCGTCGAACGTCTGGTCGCCAAACTGGAGGACCCGGACCAGGGCGATCCTCGGGTCCTGGGCCAGCATGTGCCGCCACGTGCCGTCGGCGTACGGGCGGTCGCCCACCAGGGTGGGCGTGACGACAATCGCCCGCGTGAGCGTCAGCCGCAGCTCGACCGGCTCGGCGCCGGCGCCCGCCCCGCCGGTATCGGCCGCTGGGTCAGAACCGGCCGCGCCGCCGCCGGCGGGGCGCGAGACGGTCAGCTCGACCGGCTCGCCCGGCTCGCCGCGGATCTGGTCGGTGACCAGCCGGATGTCCTCGGGCGTGAGGCCGGTGAGCCGCTCGCCGTCGATGGCGACAATGCGGTCGCCGTCTCGCACGCCGCCGGCGTAGGCGGGCGTGCCTGGCGCCGGTGGGCCGACGACGGTAGGCAGCGGCGGGTCGCCCGTGACGCGCAGCCGGATGCCGACGCCGCCGAAGCCCTTGCCGCTCATGCTCTCACGCAGGACGTCGGCCGCCTCGGGGCGGAAGTACTGCGTGTTGTTGTCGCCCCGCCGGCGGAGGACCTCCACCATGCCACGCATGGCGCCGTCCACCAGCTCTTGGTCCGCCGGCCGGTCGTACGCGTGCTCGTCGATCTTGTCGAAGCACTCCGCCACAAACCGCGCGTGCGGGTTGTCGGGTTTGCGGCCCCAGCAGACCAGCGACACAAACACCGTGGCGAGCAGCAGCGAGAAGTTCCGGCGCGACATGCCGCAAGTATACCCACCGCAAGCGCGAAGGCGTCAGCCCGGCCACGCTCAGGAGATACGGATGGGTAGGGGGATGTGGAGATGGCGGGAGATGAGGGGATGGCGGCGTCTCGGGATCGGGTTGCCATCGCTACGTATGCCTCGCGATCGCGTCCGTAGCGGGATGAGCATCCGCTGCCGCGTGGCCATCTCCCGGATCCCCAGCAATCTCCCCATCTCCCTACCGTAATCGCGTCACGCAGCGCTACGGGCGGCGGAACTTGCGTAGCCGCTCTCGCAGCGCGGCGTTGCCGGGCGAAAGGGGCTCTTGGGTGCGGGGCTCGTGTGGCACGCTGTCGCCGGCGTCGGGGTCGGGCGTGTCGCCGCTGCTCCCGCCGTCGCCCGCGGCGCCGATCGGCAAGATGGTGGGGCCTTCTTCGCCGCGGCCCGGGTCGAGCCGAAGGTCGCCGGCGTGGGCTGGCGGGGCTGCGCTCGACGGGATGGCGTCTGACGGGGCAGTGGGCACGCCCGTCGGGGCGTCAGATTCGATAACCTTCTTGGCTTCGCCCGCGGCGCCGGCGGCTCGATCGGCGCCGGCCGCGTGCTCGGGCGTCGGCGGCGCGCCGGGGGCGAAGAACCGGCCCAGCGGGCCGCACAGGATGGCCGGCAGCATCACCAGGTCGCCCACCAGCGCGGCGCCGAGCATGGTGATCATCAGGTAGCCGAACTGCTGCGTCGGCGTGAACGTGCTGGTGGCGAACACGGCCAGCCCCAGCCCAGCGATCAGCGTCGTCTGCGTCATGGCCACCGCGCAGCGGTCGAAGGCCAGGAGCGTGGCGCTGCGCCGGTCGAGCCCCTGGACAATGCCGCGTCGGAACCACGTGAGGAAGTGGATGGTGTCGTCCACGGCGACGCCCAGCGCCACGCTGGCGGTCATCATGATGCCGATGTCGATCTTCACGCCCAGCCAGCCCAGCGAGCCGAACACCGACACCACCGGAAACACGTTGGGGATCATCGAGACGATGCCGCCGCCCGGGCTGCGGAGCACTACGAACATGACGCAGGCGATCAGCACCGTGGCCCAGCCGATGCTGGTCTGCAGGCTGGCAAGCAGCTCGCGCTGCGTCTTGTAGACCAGCGGCACGATGCCCGTGTAGACGGCCGACAGGGAGTCGCCCGGCTTGAGCGCCAGGTTGGCGTCGCTCCGCTCGGCGGCGGTCTGGGCGCCGGGCTGGGCGAGGGTCACCAGCCTGTTGGGCGCCGCGGCGGGCGAGTCTTCGCCGAGGAACGCTCGCACCGCGGCCGCGGCCGTGGGCGACGTGGTTACCAACGCGTCGTAGCCGGAGAGGATCCGCCGGTAGCGATCGCCGGCGGCGGCGTTGTTTGCGACCTGGGCGTTGCCTTCGGCTTCGGTGTTGCTTGCGTCGGCGTCGCCTGCTTCGGGGTCGCTCTTGGGCGTGGCCGCGACGGTGCGCAGCGCCTGGGCGTTGAGCTCGCGGAGCCTGCCCCGCCGGCCCCGCACGTTCCACGGCACGCCGCTCTCGGTAAGCAGCTCGGTCAGCAGCCGGGCGTCGGAGCCCTCGGCCGGGCGGGTGGCGCCGGCCGGTCCGTCGAACACCACCAGCACGCGGGCGCCTACCAGCGGCTTGTCCTGGGCGCGGAGCGTCGCCTGCAGCTTGTCCCGCAGGCGGTAGACGTCCAGCACGGGCTCGACCTGCCGCTGCAGGTCGCCAACGAAGTCGCCGTAGTCGACGTCCGACAACGCGGCCACGCGGGCGCTGATCCGCCACAGCTCCCGCCCGGTGGGCTTGGCCTTGTCCGACGCCAGGCCGCCCACCACGGCCGCCTGCTGGCTGTCGGCCTCGGCCTGCTCGACCTCGCGGGCCAGGTACTCACGCAGGTCTTCGCGGCTCTGCTCCAGGGCGTCGCTCGTGGCGGAGTTCACCGCCAGGCGTTCGGACTTGCTGCGGATCGGCCGGTCGGTAGGGCCGAACGTCGCGGCAGAGATCGCCCGGCTGACCGGCTCGAGCGATTCGATCCGCTGCTGCAGCCGCTGGACGAGCGTCAGCCGCTCGAACATGGTCATCCGGTAGCGGTCGCCGGCGTCGGCCAGCTCGTTCGGCTCGCGGAGCTGGTCTTTCCCGAGGGTGACCACCACCTCCATCGGCACCAGGTTGCCCAGGTGCTCTTCGAACCAGGCGTAGTCGCGGATGAGGCTCGTGCCGGGGTCGAGCAGCTTGAGCAGGCGGACCTCGGTGTCGGTCTTGGTCAGCCCGTAGGCGAAGACCGCCATGGCCGACAGGCAGCACGCGGCGACCAGGCCGGGCCGGTGCGTGACGAAGCGTGCCCACGCGGCGGCCCAGGCCGGCAGCGGCTGGCGGCGTTTTGGCGTGCGTCGCCGGCTTGCGGGGCTGTTGTTGTCGCCGCCCGGTTTGCCGCCCTCATCGCCCGGCAGCTTGGGCGGGAACAGGTGCAGGCTCAGCGGCAGGATCGTCAGCAGCACCAGCACCGTGGCCAGCACGCCGGCGGCGGTGAAGACGCCAAACTTCTGGATCGGCACAATCTGGCTGGCGCCCAGCGACCCCAGGCTCATAGCGGAGACCGTCG
>JBCCQL010000365.1:0-3899 GCA_039024355.1 Planctomycetota bacterium | reverse complement strand
TCCGCAACGTCGCCATCATCGCGCACGTCGATCACGGCAAAACAACGCTGGTCGATCAGCTGCTCTACCAGTCGGGCCGCTACCGGCAGGAGCAGCTGGACAAGCTCGCCGGCGGGCAGCACGGCCTGGTGTTCGACTCGAACGATCTGGAGCGGGAGCGTGGCATCACCATTTTCAGCAAGAACTGCGCGGTGCGGTACCAGGCCCAGGACGGCAACGAGTACCGCATCAACCTGATCGATACGCCGGGCCACGCCGACTTCGGCGGCGAGGTCGAGCGGGTGCTGACCATGGCCGACGGCGTGCTGCTGGTGGTGGACGCCTACGAGGGGCCAATGCCGCAGACACGCTTTGTGCTGCAGAAGGCGCTCGGCCTGGGGCTGCGGCCGATCGTCGTGGTCAACAAAGTTGACCGGCCCGACTCGCGGCCGGACGAGGTGCTGACCGAAGTCTTCGACCTGCTGGTCGACCTGGGCGCCGACGACCAGACGCTGGACGTCGCCGTGCTATACGCCGCAGCCAAGCAGGGGTGGGCCGCCCCCGACCTGCCGGCCGATTCCGGCACGCTGCAGCCGGTGCTGGAGACGATCGTCTCCCGCGTCGCCCCGCCCGCCGGCGACGCGTCGGCGCCGCTGCAGCTGCTGATCACGTCGCTGGAGTACTCGGAGTTCGTCGGGCGGATAGGCGTCGGCAGGATTGTGGCGGGCGAGGTGCGCGACCGGCAGCGGGTGGCCGTCGTGGGCCGCGGCGGACAGGCCACGCAGCAGCAGGTGGGCAAGCTGATGGCTTTCGAGGGGCTAGACCGCGTCGAGGCCCAGAGCGCCTCTTGCGGCGATATCTGCGCGGTGGTGGGGCTCGACCCGCTTGAGATCGGCGACACCATCTGCCACGCGGACCAGCCGGTCGCCGCGGCGGCCGTGGCCATCGACCAGCCGACGCTGCACATGACCTTCCGCGTGAACGACGGCCCGCTGTCCGGCCGCGACGGCGACTACCTGACCAGCCGGCAGATCGGCGCCCGGCTCGAGAAGGAACTGCGGTCGAACGTCGCCCTGCAGGTGGCGCCGGGCGCCACGCGCGACCAGTTCCGCGTCTCGGGGCGGGGGCTCATGCACCTGGGCATCCTGATCGAAAACCTCCGCCGCGAGGGCTTTGAGCTCTGCGTCGGCAAGCCGGAGGTGGCGGTGCAGGAAGTCGACGGCGTCCGGCAAGAGCCGATCGAACGGCTGGTGGTGGATGTGCCCGAGCAGCACCAGAGCGCGGTGATGGCCCTGGTAGGCGACCGGCGGGCGGAGGTGATCCAGATGGGGCAGAAGGCGGGCGCGTCGGGCTTTGTGCACATGGAGTTTTCGATCCCCGCCCGCTCGCTGATCGGCCTGCGTAGCCGCATGCTTACCGCCACGCAGGGCAACGCCATCATCCACCACTCGGTCATCGGGTTCGAGCCGCTGCGCGGCGCCACGCCGGGCAGGGTGGCCGGCGTGCTCATCGCCAGCGAGCCGGGGCAGGTCACCGCTTATTCGCTCGACGCCCTTTACGACCGCGGCGTGTTCTTCGTCCGGCCGGGCGACGAGGTCTACGAGGGGCAGGTGGTCGGCGAGAACTGCAAGGCGGGCGACCTGGTGGTGAACGTCGTCCGCGGCAAGAAGCTGACCAACATGCGTGCCGCCGGCAAGGACGACAACTCGCAGGTCCGCCCGCCGCGCGAGCTCTCGCTCGAGGCGGCCCTGGAGTACATCGAAGAGGACGAGCTGGTAGAGGTGACGCCCGCCGCGCTACGCCTCCGCAAGGTGATGCTCAAGGAGGCGGACCGCCGCCGCCAGGCCCGGCGGGCGAGCCAGGCGGTGTGACGCCGCCCGCGTGCAGCCGGCGCCGCCGGCGCAACCGCTAAAATCTGCAGCCGGTTAAAGCCCGTGTGCTGCGGACAAGGGCCGCAGTGCTCTGGCGGCGCCCAGGCGGAACTACGCTTCGGTGTCTCGCCGCGCACGGCTTGCGCGGCCGCGAACAACCGGAGCTGCACCGATGCCAAAGAGAAGTTCAACCCACGACAAACGCGGAGCGCACAGCCGGACCCGTCGCAAGATGACACACGGGGTCAAACACCGGATGGGCGGCTCGCTGCTGCAGGTGCTGGCCTGCCTGGTCGCCATCGGCGGCGGCTGCTGGCTGGGGGCGCAGTACATGGGCGTCGAGGTGGGCGACATCGCCTACACGGCCCTCGACGAAACCGAACTGCTGGACCGCATCCCGCCGGATTGGCGACCGTCGCGGTCGGACTGCCCAAGCGACGGCTGCCCCGAACCGCCCACCGAAGACGAGCGTGCCGCGGCCCTGATCGAGGAGCTCAACGGCCTGCGTTTCGAGGCGGCCAAGCTCCGGCAGGCCGCGTCGCTGGACGGCGGCGTTGCGGCGCTCATCGGCGTGGCCAAGGGCGACAGCGAGGCCGCCATCCAGCGTGAGCAAACGCTGGCCTACTGGGCGCGGCTGAGCGAGATCGCCAACGACGTTGCCCAGCTAGACGCCAGCCTGCAGCCGGCCGTCAGCCGCGACACCACGGGCTACGTGTTCGACCTGCGGCGCCGGTCGTTCGACTACGCCCGGCGGGCGATCGAGGCCATCCCCTACCGCAAGGCGGACCCGCAGGCCCAAGAGGCGGGCCAACGCCTGGCGATCTGGTACGACAGCGGCGCACGCTTCTACACCGAGGCGACCGAGGCCTGGGACGCCCTGGCCGGCAGCGGCGGCTCGCGGGTGGCGGAGCAGTCGCTCAACCGCTCACGCGAGCAGCACCGCAAGGAGTCGGAGCTGGTTCGCGCGAAGCTGGCCGAGATCAACAGCCTGCTCAGCCGCCGCTACGCCGCCGCCTTCACGGTGATCGGCCTGTAGGTGTCGTGCGCCATGCCCTGGGCAACATGCCCTGGGCGGCATGCCCTGGGCGCCGGGTCCGCTTGTGCCGGCGTTGAGGGTGGCCGGGCCGTTGGCGGCCAGGATGGGCCGCCGGGCGGGCACGATTCGTTGCGTGCCGAATCGGAGCCGACTACGATGACGCCAAGCCGCGCAGCGGGCTCGTTTCTCAGACGCTCCGGCCACCGAAGTGGGGCGGCCGCCTCGCCTCTCGCTTTCCGACACGCGGCTTATCCGCCGCAGCCCAACCCACCAAGCAACCTCTTCTAGGCGCCTTGCCTCACGGAGACCTGCCCGATGAAGAAGTTTTTCCGCACCGCGTTGACGGCCCTGCTGGTGCTGAGCCTGACGGTCGATATCGCGACCGCCGGCCGGCTGCTGCGGCGTGGCTGCCGGCCGAAGTGCAGGCCCGCCGCGTGTGCTCCGGCGCCGGCGTGCTGCCCGGCGCCCAGTTGTCCGCCGGCCCCCAGCTGCCCCCCGGCGCACACCGTGCCGGCCTGCGGCTCGGTGGTGGAAGGCTGCTCCGATTGCGGCCACGCGGCGCCGGCCGGCCACGCCCACCCAGCGGCGCCCACGCCGGCAACAACGCCTACTCCAGCGCCCGTGCCCACACCGGCGCCGCCGATGAGCGACGCCCCAGCTGCCGGCCCAACTGCCGGCATGGTAGAGCCGGCCACGGCCGAGGAGCCTGCCGACCTGCCACCCGCCCCCGCCGACCCGATGCCGGCCGACCCGATGCCGGCTGAGGCCATGGTTGCCGAGCCGATGCCCGCGGATCCGGCGCCCAGTGATCCGGCGTTTGGCGAACCGGCGTTTGGCGAACCGGGGGCCGGCGCACCGGCTGCCGCTCTGCCGCCCGTGCCAGGTTTGCCGACGGCCGACGCCGCCGAGCCGATGCCAGCGATGCCCACCGAGGAGGAGCCCCTCGACTTCGGCCCTGCCGACACGCCGATGCCGGCCGACCCGCCGCCGGCGGGCGATGCGTTCTTCGATGA
>JBCCQL010000364.1:0-3905 GCA_039024355.1 Planctomycetota bacterium | reverse complement strand
GAACTTAGTGAGTGATGGACGACGAGGTGATCGCCCGGCTAGACCGCGAGCTGGGCGTGATCAACAAGCTGGGCTTCCCGGACTACTTTTTGATCGTCTGGGACTTTGTGCGCTTCGCCGTGGAGCAGGGCATCCCTTCCACGGCGCGGGGCTCGGGCGTCGGGTCGCTGGTCTGCTACGCCCTGAAGATGAGCCACGTCTGCCCGCTGCGGTACGACCTGCTGTTCGAGCGGTTCCTGGACGAGAGCCGCCTCGAGGCGCCGGACATCGACATCGACTTCTGCAAGGAGCGGCGCGGCGAGGTCATCCAGTACGTCAAAGACAAGTACGGCGAGGCCAACGTCGCGCAGATCGGCACGTTCGGCACGCTGGCGGCGCGGGCGGCCATCAAGGACGTCGGCCGCACGATGTCGATGCCCATCTTCCGCGTCGACCAGATCACGGCCATGGTGCCCGAGCAGCTGGGCATCTCGCTGGACAAGGCGCTGGAGACCAGCGAGGAGCTCAAGCGGGCGTACGAGGGCGACCCCGAGGTGCGCGAGCTGCTGGACTTGGCGCGCAAGATCGAGGGCCTGGCCCGCAACGTCGGCACGCACGCCGCGGCGGTGGTCATCGCCGAGAAGCCGGTGGACGAGTACGTGCCGCTGCAGCGCGTAAAGGGCAAGACGGAGGTCATCACCCAGTGGGCCATGGGCGACGTCGAGGCGGCCGGCCTCTTGAAGATGGACTTCCTGGGCCTGCGCAACCTGACGATCCTGGCCAAGAGCATCGACCTCATCGAGGAGTCGCGCGGCGAGCGGGTCGACCCCTACGCCTTCCCGCTGGACGACAAGCCGACCTACGCCCTGCTGTGCCGGGGCGAGACCAAGGGCATCTTCCAGCTGGAGTCCGGCGGCATCCGCGACCTGTTGCAGCGGATGAAGCCGGACAAGTTCAACGACATCATCGCCACCAACGCGTTGTACCGGCCCGGCCCGCTGGAGGGCGGCATGGTCGACCAGTACATCGACGTCAAGCACGGCCGCCGCGAGGCCGAGTACCCGCACCCCGTCATGCAGGGCGTCCTGGCCGAGACGCACGGCGTGATGGTGTACCAAGAGCAGGTGATGCGGATCCTCAACCAGCTGGGCGGCATCGAGCTGTCCAGCGCCTACACCTGCATCAAGGCGATCAGCAAGAAGAAGCTGCCGATGATCGCCAAGTTCCGCGAGGAGTTCCTCGCCGGCGCCCAGGCCAAGGGGCTGGACAAGAAGCGGGCGGTCGAGCTGTTTGAGATGATCGAGAAGTTCGCCGGCTACGGCTTCAACAAGAGCCACTCCACGGCCTACGCCCTGATCGCCTACATGACGGCGTACCTCAAGGCGCACTACCCGGTAGAGTTCATGGCCGCCCTCCTGTCGGGCGACATCCCGGGCCGCAACTTCAAGAACAAGGACGCCCTGGTCGAGCACCTGGAGGACTGCACGCGGATGGGCATCGAGGTGGCGCCGCCCGACGTCAACCGCTCGTTTGTCGACTTCGCCGTCCGCGAGGGGCGGATCCTGTTCGGCCTGTCCGCCGTCAAGGCGTGCGGCGGCGGGGCGGCCGACGCCATCGTCGCCGAGCGCGCCGCGGGCGGCCCATTTACAGACCTGTTCGACTTCTGCGAGCGCGTCGACCCGCAGCTGTGCAACCGCGCCACCATCGAGACGCTCATCAAGGCCGGCGCCATGGACGGCTTCGGCGCCGCGCGGGCGTCGCTCATGGCCGGCATCGACCGGGCGATGCAGTCCGGCGCCGCGGCCCTGGCCGACAAACGCAGCGGGCAGAAGGGCCTGTTCGACGACGCCGACCAGGAAGACGCCCCCCCCACGGCCGACCTGCCCACCGTGCCCGAGTTCGAGGAGAAAGAACGCCTGACCATGGAGAAGGAAGTGCTCGGCTTCTACCTCTCCAGCCACCCGCTGGCGGAGTTCGAGCAGCCGCTGCGCACCTTTTGCACCCACACCAGCAAGACCGTCACCACGCTGAAGCACCGCACCGAGGTGGTGGTGGGCGGCATGCTGGCCGCCATCAAGTTCAGCCACACCAAAAACCCCAAGCCGGGCGCCCCCAGCAAGTACGCCATGTGGGACCTGGAGGACCTGGACGGCATCACCCGCTGCATCCTGTGGCCGGAGCAGTTCGCGCAGTACGGCCACTTGGTCGAGGCCGACGCCATCGTCGGCCTGCGGGCCGCCATCGACCGCCGGCCCGGCGCCGAAGAGACCAACCTGATCGTCAACGAGCTGTTCCCCGTCGCCGAGCTGCAGTCCCGCTTCACCTCCGGCGTGACGCTGCTGGTCGACGAGCAGCGGCACGGCGTCGACGGCCTGGTCACCCTGCACGAGGTCCTCCGCCTGTACGCGGGCGACAAGCCGTTGAAGCTCCACCTGCAGCTGGCCGGCGGCGGCCACGTGCTGCTCGAAAGCCGCCGCCGCGTGCGGCTGGACGACCCAGAGATGCGGCGCCGCGTCGAAGACCTGCTGGGCCCGGGCTGCTACCGGCTGAACTCGGCGCCGCCGCAGGCCGTGCCCCCGCCCAAGGGCGCCGGCCGCCGCCAACGCCAATCCGCCCCGGCGTGACGCCCGCCCCGCATGACGGCGCCCGCACAGCCGCGTGCAAGCAGCAACGCGCTACGCGCGTCTACTGGCGCCGGCGGAGTCGATCTTGCCGCGCGGCCGCGCGGGCTGCTATCAATCGCCCCACGCAGCCCGCGTCGCAATCCGCGCATACCCGCGGGCCTCGGAACCGCCGCCACCCCACGCGGGGCGAAACATGCACTGGAAGCTCAAAGCGGCCGCCCAGAACGTGCTGGCCCGGCTGCCGCACGCCTGGTCCCACGCGGCGTACTACCGGCTGCAGCGCCGCTACGGCGGGCTCCGCCGGGTCGACCCCACCAGCCGGTTCGACGCCGCCATCCACGCCTGGCGCCTGATCCAGCAGCAGGGCGTCGACCCCCGCGGCAAGACCTTCTTCGAGCTCGGCACGGGCCGCGCGGTCAACGTCCCCACCGCCTACTGGCTGATGGGCGCGGCGCGGACCATCACGGTCGACCTCAACCGCTACCTCAAGCCCGAACTCGTGCAGGAGTCGCTCCGCTACGTCGCCGCGAACCACGGCCGCGTGGCGGAGCAGTTCGGCGGCCTGATCGACCGCCGCCGGCTGGCCACGGCCGTCGCCTTCGGCCGGCAGAAGCGGCCACGCGTCGAGGCGTTCCTCCGCACCGCCGGCATCCAGTACCACGCCCCGGCCGACGCCGCCGCCACGGGCCTGCCCGCCGGCTCGGTCGACCTGCACACGTCGTTCACGGTGCTGGAGCACGTCCCGCCCGACGCGCTGCCGCGGATCTTCGCCGAGGCCCAGCGGCTGCTCGCCCCCGGCGGGCTGCTGGTGCACGGCATCGACTACAGCGACCACTTCTCGCACGGCGACCCGCGGATCACGGCCGTCAACTTCTTGCGGTACACGCCGGCCGCCTGGCGCCGGTGGTCCGGCAACCGCTACATGTACATGAACCGGCTGCGGCACGCGGACTACCTCCGCCTGATGCAGGCCGCCGGCCTGCCCGTGCTGCGGCAAGAGTCCGTCACCAACGCCCGGGCGCTGCAGGCCCTGACCACCGGCGCCGTGCCGGTCGACCCAGCCTACGCCGGCACGCCCGCCGAAGACCTCGCCAAAACCTCCGGCTGGATCGTCGCCGCCAGCCAAAACGTAGCCGCGAGGCGCGCGGCGTGAAGCGGGGCGGGGCGGGGCGGGCGACCGCCAACGATGCCCACCCCAGCCGCAGGACTCACCGCCGCTTCTTGGTTTTGGGCAGCAGCGGCGCGGTCAGCTCTTGGTACCGCTGGAAGAGGAACTCGACGCGGTGCCGCTCGCTCGGGAAG
>JBCCQL010000363.1:0-3914 GCA_039024355.1 Planctomycetota bacterium | reverse complement strand
GGGGTTGGGGGGGGGGGGGGGCGCGGCCCCGGGGGGGGGTTAGCTCGCGGCTTTTTCCACCTGGCTTTAACCCTTCGCGGGGTATATCCGCCTCGCCGCGCGAACCCGCGATAGTCTAACCACCCCGCACCAACTAAACTGAGGCCATGCTACGCTACTGGACCGCCGGCGAATCGCACGGGCAGACGCTGCTTGCGCTAGTGGACGGGTTCCCCGCCGGCGTGACGCTCGACGTCGAGCCGATCAACGACGACCTCCGCCGCCGGCAGGGCGGGTACGGCCGCGGCGGGCGCCAGCGGATCGAGACCGACACGGTGCAGGTCCGCACCGGCGTGTGGAAGGGCGTCTCGCTGGGCAGCCCCATCGCCCTAGAGGTGGTCAACAAAGACTACAAGCTAGAGCGGATGCAGGAGCTGCCGCGGCCGCGGCCCGGCCACGCCGACCTGACGGGCTCGATCAAAACGCTCGGCACGGTGCGGCCCATCCTGGAGCGCTCTTCGGCGCGCGAGACGGCCGTCCGCGTCGCCGCCGGCGGCCTGGCCAAGCTGCTGCTGGCGGAGTTCGGCATCCAGACCATTGGCTACGTGGTCGAGCTGGGCGGCGAGCGTATCGAGCCCATCGAGGGCACAGTCGAAGAGCTACGCGTCGAGCGCGAGAAGAGCATCGTCTACGGCCTGAACACCGGCCGGGACGAAGAGATCAAGGCGTACATCGACAAGACACGCAAGGCGGGCGACACGCTGGGCGGCGTTGTCGAGGTGCGGGTAGACGGCCTACCGTTCGGCCTGGGCACGCACGCCCAGTGGAGCACCAAGCTCGACGGCCGGATCGCCCAGGCGGTGATGGCCGTGCAGGCGATCAAGGGCGTCGAGATCGGCCTGGGCTTCGAGGCGGCCCGGCGGCCCGGCTCGCGGGTGCACGACCCCATCCACTACGACGCCGCGCAGCGCGAAACGCCGAACCTGGGTTTCACCCGCCCCACGAACAACGCCGGCGGGCTGGAGGGCGGCATGACCAACGGGCAGCCGCTGATTGTCCGCGCGGCGAAGAAGCCCATCAGCACGCTGGCCAAGCCGCTCGATTCGATCAACCTCGACACGAAAGAGCCGCAGGGCGCCAGCTACGAGCGGAGCGACGTCTGCGCCGTGCCCGCCGCTAGCATCATCGTCGAGAACGTGGTTGCGTTCGAGATCGCCGCGGCGTTGGTCGATAAGTTTGGAGGCGACAGCCTGCAAGAGATGCGGGCCCGGTACGACCTCTTTCTTGAGATGGCGAGGGCGAAGTAGGCGGTTGCGGTAGGCAGTCGGCAGTGGGCAGAAGGCAGTGACGCGCAAGCGATGTGGCCGCTTCCATCAACCGCCCACCGCCCACTGATCACTGCCCACTGCCGACCGCCCACTCTTCCCCATGCCCCGCCGCCTGTTCTGCCGCGCGTTGTTCCTGCTGCTGTGCGTGGCGCCCACGCTCGGCGTCGCCGGTTGGCTGGTGCAGCGGGCCGTGAGCGAGGGCCCGCGTGGCCGGCTCGCCGCGCTCGGCGAGCGGCTGGGCGTCCGCCTCGAGGGCGATGGCGTCACCACGCCGCGGCCGGGCGTCGTACGGCTGGCAGGGGTTGCGGTCCGTGAGCCCGAGTCGGGACGCCTGCTAGCACGCGCAGACGCGGTAGCCGCACAAAGTACCGCCGACGGCTGGCGGCTGGTTGCCGAGGGGCTCACGGTCGAGGCGGCGGGGCTCGCCGAGCTTGCCGCCGTGGCCGATCGCCTGACGCGCGCCACGCCGACGCCGCCGGCCAGCGTGTCTTGCGGCAGCGTCACGCTTGTTGAAGGCGCCCGGGAGCTCGGCCGCTGGTCGGCGGTGACGGGAACCCTCGGGCCGCTCGGCGCCGACGCGTCGTTGGGCCGGCGGCTGGTGCTGCAAAGCGGCGGGGCGTCGCCGGGCACGCTTCGCCTTTCCGTCACACGCAACCGGCAGATCGACCCGCCGGCGACACGCTTGACGCTGCAAGCGGGCGGGGCGGGGCTGCCGTGGCGGCTGCTGGGGGGCCTGACGCCCGGCCGGCTGAGCGGCGACGCCGCGTTTACGGGCGAGCTCTCGGCGGTGCTCGGCGCCGAGCCTACCGGCAGCTTCGCCGGCCGGCTCACGGGCGTCGACCTCGCGGCGTGGATCGACGGCGGCGCCCAGCGGCTGCGGCTGAAGCGGCCGGCGACGGTCGACGTGCAGACGCTCGCGTGGCGTGACGGGCGGATCGAGCGGCTGGCGGCCCTCGTCACGGCGGGCGCCGGCGCCGCGGACCGCCAGCTCATCTACGCCGCCAACAGCGGGCTGCGGTGCGGCTCGGCCGAGGCGTTGCTGGCCGCCTGGAACACCCCGGCGCCGGGCGGCGGCGACACGGCCATCGAGTTCGACGAGCTGGCGTTCGCCCTTAATCTGGACCACGGCGGCCTGCGGCTGCGTGGGGCGTGCCGCGACCGGGCAGGCAAGCTGGCGCCGTGCGTCTTGGCCGTGCGCGGCGAGCCGCTCCTGTACCACCCGGCCGAGCCGGCGGTGCCCCTCGCCGCGGCGATAGGCCTGCTGGCGCCGGCCGAGGCCGCGGTGCGTGCCACCGGCCCGTTGGCGGACGCCGCCGCCCGCCGCCTGCCGGCGCCGCGTTCGCCCGAGGCGCCGCTCCGGGTGCAGCGGTAGCAATGCTGGCACGGTGCGGGGGGTGCTGGTTCACGCGTGTGCCCGGCAGTTGCCGCTGGCTTTTTCTCCGCGGCGTCGCCCGGCGATGCGTGGGGATTTTCACGGCGATCCGCTTCGGTTCTTCGCCGGCCTCCGCCGATCTTTGCAGAAAGGGACCGGCCCCGCGTGGGCCCGCGCTGCGCGCAGCGGAAAAGAACCCTGGCACGGACGCCTCGGAAGATGGACGACTCGCAAACCGCCGCCGCTTACAACCTGCCGGTGCTGCTGGCGGGGGCGGCCGCCTGCGCGGGCGGGGGGGTGCAGACCGCCCGGTCGCTGGTGGACGCCCGCCGCCGGGTGGTGCGGCGGCGGCGGGCGATTGCCGACGGGCGCGAAGCGTTCCGCACACGCGTGCAGGCCGTGGCCGCCGAGGCCCGGGCGCGGGCCGGCAGCCAGCTGGCGTGGCAGGGGCTGCGCGAGCTGCGTGTCTCGGCCATCGAGGACGAGTGCCGGGGCGTCAAATCGTTCTACCTGGCGTCGGCCGACGGCCGGCCGCTGCCGCCCTACCACCCGGGCCAGTTCCTGACGGTGCACCTGCCGGGCCCGCCGGGCGGCAAGCCGGTGGTGCGTTGCTACACGCTGAGCGACCGGCCGCGCGAAGAGTACTACCGCATCTCGGTGAAGCACTGCCCGCCGCCGGCGTCGGAGCCCGGGGCGCCGCCGGGCGTGGGCAGCACCATCCTGCACCGGGCCGTGAAGGTGGGCGACCGGCTGCGTGCCGCGGCGCCGCGGGGCGACTTCTTCCTGCGGCCCGAGGGCGAGGGGCCTGTGGTGCTCATCGGCGCGGGCATCGGCGTCACGCCGCTGTTGAGCATGCTGGCCGCCCAGGCGCACGCGGGCCTCGTGCGCGAAACCTACCTGGTGCTGGGCATGCGGTCGGGCGGTGAGCACCCGTTCGATCGGGCGACCGCGCGGCTGGCGGCGGAGCAGCCGTCGGTCCGGCGGCTGGTCGCCTACTCCCGGCCCGCCGCCGGCGACCTGCTTGGGCAAGACTACGAACATCGCGGCCGCCTCGACATCGACTACCTGCGGCAGGCGTTGCCGACGCGTGACGCAAGCTTCTTCCTGTGCGGGCCGCCCGGCCTGATGGAGTCGCTCGTCCCCGGCTTGCTCGCGTGGGGCGTGCCGGACAACCAGATCCACTTCGAGGCCTTCGGCCCGGCGAGCGTCAACCAGGGCGGCGCCGCCGCGGCGGC
>JBCCQL010000362.1:0-3925 GCA_039024355.1 Planctomycetota bacterium | reverse complement strand
GCTCTTCGTAGAAGACATCTGCGTCTATCTGCGTCGATCAGCGGCTCCTTTCTTTACGCATCTTTTACGTGTAACGCACGCCTTGGTGCTCGGCCTCGAAGAAAGCCGGCAGCAGGCCGTCGACCTGCAGCAGCCCGCGGCGGGTGAGCTCGATGCGGCTTGGGTCGATGGTCAGCAGCCCGTCGTCGCGGTAGCCGTCCCACGCCTCGCGCCAGTGATCGACGATATCAACGCCGAACTTCTGCTGGAAGTACCCGCGGTCGAGCCAACCCGTCTTGAGCTGCAGGATCATCTCCCGCACCAACGCCTGGTGCGGCGTGACCCGCAGGGCGCGCCCCAGCGGCAGGCCGCCGGACTCGATGGCGCCGCAGTACTTCTCCCAGTCCGCCTGGTTCTGGTAGTGGACGCCCGACACGTGGCCGAAGCTGGCGATGCCGGTCGCCAGCAGGTCGCTGCCGTGCCACAGGTTGTCGCGGTAGCTGAAGATCACGTCGGGCGACTTGACCAGCGTGTACGCGCTGCTGACGGAGTAGCCGCGGGCGGTGAACTGGTCGTACGCGTAGTCCAGCCACGCGCGCTTCTGCGGCCAGTCGGCGACGGGCGTCTCGATCTTCCCGCCCAGAATGTCCTGCGAGTAGACGGCGTTGAACGGCAGCTCCATCTGGTAGATCGTCACGCTGTCGGGGGCGAAGTCCACGGCCTTGGCCACCGTCTCCCGCCAGGTGTCCCAAGTCTCGCCGACCATGCCGCTGATCAGGTCGATGTTCACGCTCTTGAACCCGGCCGCCTGGACCCACGGCCACACACGGAAGATCTCTGGCGACTGGTGGGCGCGGCCGTTGTCCTTCAGGATGTCGTCGTCGAAGTGCTCGACGCCCAGGCTCAGCCGCGTGACGCCGATCTCCTTGAGCGTCTGCACCTTGGCCTCGCTGAGGGTGCCGGGCTCGCACTCGAAGGTGACCTCCTCGGCCAGCGACCAATCGATGTTCTCCCGCAGCCGGTCGACCAGCCGGTGCAGCTGCCGGCTGGACAAGAACGAGGGCGTGCCGCCGCCGAAGTAGACAAACCGGAACGGCCGGCCGCCCATGATCGGCTGCCGGCTGACCATCTCGATCTCGCTGGAGAGGGCGGCCAGGTAGCGCTCGATCTCGCCGGCCTTCTTGTCGGTGAACACCTTGAAGTAGCAGAACTTGCACCGCTTGCGGCAGAACGGGATGTGCAGGTACAGCCCCAGCGGCGGCGCCTGCCCGTCTGCGCCGGTCAGCGGCGGCGCGGCGAGCGCCCCGGCCGCCTCGCCCACGCGGTCCTTGGACCACTGCGAGAACGGCGGGTAGTTGCTGATGAAGTAGCTGCCGACGTCGGTCTTGGTTGCTTCTGGCATGGTATTAGCCGCGGATACGCGCTGATAAACGCGGATGGCTAGTGGTTGTGGACGACTCGCCGTATCTCAACCCGAGGATTCCCGAAGTTGATCAGCAAGGCCAACGACTTGCTTGTCGCCTTCAGGTAATTTAGGCATTGGGCAAGGTGGGCGTCGGACAAGCTCTTTGCATGCTTAAGCTCGACCACGACTACGCCTTCCACCAACAAGTCGATGAAGTATTCTCCAACGCAAACCCCATCGTAGACAACCGAGACCGGCGCCTGTTGTTGCACGTTCAGCCCTTGCTTTTGCAACTCATGCCGCAGGGCGTTTTCGTAGACCTTCTCCAGAAAACCGACGCCGAGCGCGTTCGACACTCGGTATGCCGACCCGATGATCCGCTCCGTCACCTGATCGCTTGCGAATCTCCGTTCATCCGCGCTCATCTGCGGCTATTCCCCCCCACCAAAGCAGTACAGCGTGCCGTCGGTGTTGGCGATGAGCAGCCGGCCGGCCGCCACGGCTGGCGAGCCGGCGAAGCCGCCGCCGGCGTCGTACTGCCACAGCGTCTCGCCGCTGGCGGCGTCGAGCATCAGCAGCCTGCCCCGCGCGGTCGCGGCGACTACCCGCGCGGCGCCCTGCGGGCCCCGGACGATGACGGGCGAGGACTCCACGCGGCTGCGGACCGGCTTCTCCCACAGGGCCTCGCCGTCGGCGGGGCGAAGGCCGTACAGGGCTTTGCCGTTGCTGCCGTACGCCACCAGTTGATCCGTTACGGCAGCCGCGGTGCGGATGCCCTGGCCGCGGCGCGGGTCGCGGTACCGCCAGGCGATCTTGGGCGTGGCGGGGTCGCCGGCGTCGACCGCCAGGAACTCGCCCGCCTCGGTGCCGAAGTACGCACGCCGGCCGAGGATGGCGGCGGTCGAGCCGGTCTGCCCGCCGATGTCCACGGCGCCGGCTTCTCTGCCGGTGGCCAGGTCGACGGCCGTCAGTCGGGCGTCGCAACCGGCCAACAACGCGTGCCCCGATCCGCCCGTCCCGGCGAGCACCGTCGGCGAGCAACGCAGCGGGCCATCGATCTGAAACCGCCAGCGCTCGTCGCCCGTAGCGGCCGCCAGGGCGATCAATTCGCCCGCTTCGGTGGTGACCAGCAGCGTGTCGCCGTGCGGGATGGGGGCGGCGTTGACCTCGGATTCGGTCGCGAAGGACCACGCCTCGCTGCCTTCGTCTCCGCCGGCGAGCGAGAAGCAGCGGACCACGCCGTTGTAGTCGCCCACGAACAGCCGCCCGCCGGCGACGGCGGCGCCCGCCGTGAAGCCGGAGTCTTCGATCGTCCGCTTCCAAACCGGCTTGCCGGTGTCGAGGCCAACGGCGTGCAGCGTGCCGTCGGCGTCGCCCAGGTACACGACGCCGCCGGCGACGACGGGCGTGGCCTCGAAGGCGGTCTCACCGCCCGGCTTGTACTGCCAGAGCAGCCGCGGCTCGTCCGGCAACCCCTGCTTCGACGCGCCCGTGCCCGCGCGGTCGCCCCGCGCCAGCGGCCACTCGCTAGCGGCGGCCGGCACGCCCAGCAGGAAGACCAGGCACAGCGGAAGCAGCCCGCCGCGGAGCTTGCAAAGCCGTGCCCTGCAGCGGGGCCGCGTTGCCCGGCTAGAAGGCGTTCTCGTAGAGCTGCAGGTAGTCATCGGCCGTCATCTCCACGGGGTTGAACGTGCCGGTCCACTGCGTGGCGGCCTGGGCGGCCAGCTCCGGGAGTCTTTCGCGCTCGACGCCGCACTGCGATAGTCTACCCGCCAGGCCGGCCTGCTGCGTCATGGCGCCGAGGAACTCGGCCAGCGCGGCGACAGCCCCGTCGACCCCGCTCGGCGACACTTCGGCCCCGCCCGGCGAGACGTCTAGTTGACTCACCTCTTCGGCGAGTTCGGCGTAGGCGAGCGCAACGCCCGGGTCTTGCCCGTTGTGCCGGACGATCTGCGGCAGCATCATGCCGACCGCCTCGCCGTGGGTGACGCCGTAGTTGGCCGTAAGCGGGTTCGCCAGGGCGTGGGCGCCGCCGAGCATCGAGTTCTCGATCGCCAAGCCGGCGAAGCACGCGCCCTGCTGCACCCACCCGCGGGCGGTGAGGTCGTCGGGCTCCTGCAGCACCCGGCGGAACCCGCCGACCAGCAGCCGCCACGCCTCGCGGCTGAAGGCCATCGACAACTGGCTACGCTTCTTGGTGACCAGCGTCTCGACGGCGTGGCTGATGGCGTCTACGCCGGACAGGGCGGCCACGCGTGGGGGCTGCGTGAGCGTGAGCTCCGGGTCGAGGATCGCCACGCGGAACGCCGCCCGCTTGTCGCCGCAGGCCATCTTGGCGTGCGACTCGGCGTCGGAGATCAGGGCGAACGACTGGGCCTCGCTGCCGGTGCCGGCGGTCGTTGGCACGGCGACCATCGGCAGCAGGTCGGTCGTCGCTTTGCCGACGCCCCAGTAGTCCTGCATCCGCCCGCCGCAGGAGTACAGGAAGTTGATCCCCTTCGCGCAGTCCATGCTGCTGCCGCCGCCGATCGCGGCGATCGC
>JBCCQL010000361.1:0-3940 GCA_039024355.1 Planctomycetota bacterium | reverse complement strand
GCTACGCGTCGCGGGGCGAGCGGATTTCTGCCAGCCGCCGCATCAGCACAAAGAACGTCGGCACGAACAGCACCGAGAAGATCGTGGCCGCGATCATGCCGCCGAACACGGCGGTGCCCACCGCTTGGCGGCTGGCGCCGCCCGCGCCGCGGGCGATGACCAACGGGAAGACGCCCAGGATGAACGAGAAGGACGTCATCAGAATCGCCCGGAAGCGGAGGCGGGCCGCCTCGCGTGCCGCGTCGACGATGGACTTCCCCTCGCCGCGGAGCTGCACGCCGAACTCGACAATCAGGATGGCGTTCTTGCACGCCAGGGCCACCAGCAGCACCAGGCCGATTTGTGTGTAGACGTTGACGTCCAGCCCGCGGATAGCAATGGCCGCCGTGGCGCCCAGCACGGCTAGCGGCGCGACGGCCACCACCGCCAGCGGGCTGGTCCAGCTCTCGTACTGGGCGGCCAGCACCAGGAACACCATGGCGATGGCCGCCGCAAAAATGCCCACGCTCGAGCCCACCTGCTGCTCCTGGTACGAGACGCCCGTCCATTCAAAGCCGACGCTGTCGGGCGTCTTGCTGTCGATGAGCTGGGCGAGCAAGCCGAGCGCCTGCCCGGAGCTGAAGCCCGGGCCCGGCTCGCCGGTGATGGGCGCGGCGGGGAACAGGTTGTAGCGGGTCACCATCTGCGGGCCGACCACTTCGTCGATGGTCACAAACCCGCCCAGCGGCGCCATCTGGCCGGTGTCGTTCCGCACGTCTAGCTGCTTGATGTCGTCCGCCTCGACGCGGAACCGGTGGTCCGCCTGCACCCGCACCTGGTAGGTCTTGCCGAACTCGTTGAAGTCGTTCACGTAGACCGACCCCAAGTACGCCTGCAGCGTGTCGAACACGTCCGACAGCGGGATGTTTAGCCGCTTGACCTTCTCGCGGTCGATGTCCGCAAACAGCTGCGGCACGCTGGCGCTGAACGTGGAGTTCACGCGGCTGAGGCCGGCCTGCTGGTTGGCGTCGCCCACCACTTCGCGGGTGAGCGACTCGAGCGTGGCCAGGCCGACGCCGCCCCGGTCTTGCATCCGCAGCTCGATGCCGGTGCCGGAGCCCAGGCCGTCGATCGCCGGGCGGGGGAAGGCGATCACCACGGCCTCCTGGATCGAGGCGAACCGCTGGTACAGCTGCCCCAGGATGGCCATCTGCTGCGTCTGGGGCGAGGTGCGTTCGTCCCACGGCTTGAGGCGTACAAACACGGCGCCGGCGTTCGAGCTGACGGTGCTGTCGATCAGCGAGAAGCCGGCGAACGACGCCCAGCTGTCTACGCCGGGCGTCTCCTGCAGGATGCCGTCGAGCGTGGCGATGACCTCTTCGGTGCGCTCCAGCGACGCCGCGTCGGGCAGCTGCACGTTGCAGAACAGGTAGCCTTGGTCCTCGACCGGCAGGAAGCCGGTGGGCAGCCGGCTGAAGCCCCAGCCCGTGGCGCCGGCCAGCACCGCGAACAGCAGCAGGGCGATCGCCACCCGCCGGACGAACACGCCCACCACGCCCGCGTAGACGGACTCCACCGCCCCGTACACGGAGTTGAACCCGGCGAAGAAGAAGCCCGGCTCGCCCCGCCTGGGCCGCAGCAGCAGCGCGCACAGGGCCGGGCTGAGCGTCAGGGCGTTGACCGAGCTGATGACCGTGGCCGCGGAGATGGTCAGCGAGAACTCGCGGTACAGCTGCCCGGTGATGCCGCCCAGCAGGGCGGTGGGCACAAACACAGCCAGCATGACCAGCGTCGTGGCGACCACCGGACCGCTGACCTCACGCATGGCCTCCACGGCGGCGTCGCGCGGGGAGAGGCCACGCTCGATCAGCCGCGACGTGTTCTCGACCACCACGATGGCGTCGTCCACGACGACGCCGATCGCCAGCACCAAGCCGAACAGCGTGATCATGTTCACCGACGAGCCGAAGGCCAGCATCACGGCAAACGTGCCGATGAGCGAGACCGGGATGGTGATCACCGGGATGAGCGTCGACCGCCAGTCTTGCAGGAAGACAAAGATCACCACCACGACCAGGGCCACCGCCTGCAGCAGCGTCAGGGCCACCTCGCGGATCGACGCGTAGACGAACTCCGTGGAGTCGACGATGTAGCGGTACTGCATGCCCGGGGGCAGGGGGGCGAAGCCATTCTCGGCGTCGCCGGCCAGGCGGGTCATCGTGGCGCGGACCTGCGCCACCAGGTCCAGGGCGTTAGCGCCGGGCAGCTGGTAGATGAGAATGCCCGCGCCGGTCACGCCGCTGTTGGTGCACCGCATGTTGTAGTCTTGGGCGCCCAGCTCGACACGCGCCACGTCCCGCACGCGGGTGAAGCGGCCGTCCCCCTCGCTCTTGATGATCATCGCGCCGAACTGCTCGGCGGTCTCTAGGCGGCCCAGCGTGTTGATCGTGAGCTGGAAGCTCTGCCCCGCGGGCGCCGGCGGCTGGCCTATCTGGCCGGCGGCCACCTGCACGTTCTGCTCGCGGATCGTGTTCACAACGTCCTGCGTGCTGAGCTGCCGGGCCTTCAGCTTGTCGGGGTCCAGCCACACCCGCATGCTGTAGTCCGCCCCGCCGAAGACGGTGACCTCGCCCACGCCGTCGACCCGCGAGAGCTCGTCGCGGAGTTTGCGGCTGGCGTAGTTGCCCAGGTACACCGAGTCGTACTCGCCGCCGGGCGAGGTGAGCATGATGACCATCGTGATGCTGGTCGACTTCTTCTTGGTGGTGACCCCCTGGCGGGTCACCTCCTCGGGCAGCTTGGCCTCGGCCTTGGCCACGCGGTTCTGCACCAGCACCGTGGCGATGTCGAGGTCGACGCCCGTCTCGAACGTGACGGTCAGCGTGTAGGAGCCGTCGCCCGCGCTCTTGGACTCCATGTAGATCATGCCCTCGACGCCGTTCACCTCTTGCTCGATGGGCGTGGCGACGGTGGCGGCCACCACCTCGGCACTCGCGCCCGGGTAGACGCAGGAGACCTCGACCGTGGGCGGCGCCACGTCCGGGAACTGGGCCACCGGCAGCTCGATGGCAGAGAACACGCCCGCCATGACGGTGACCACCGCGATGACGGTCGCAAAGATCGGCCGGTCGATAAAAAACCGTGAGAACACGCGTGCGGCCCGTTGGCGGTGGTGGCTGGGCGGTGTTGGCTGGCCGGTGCCCCGTTGGCGATGGCCCGTTGGCGATGGCCCGTTGGCGGTGGCCCGTTGGCGGTGGTTACTCGGCGGCCGCGGTCACTCGGCGCCCGTAGTCGGCGTTGGGGTCGGCGTCGGGGCCGTTGTGCCCGCCATGCCGCTCATCTCTGCGTCGCCGCTGACCTCCGCCACCCCGCCGCCGCCCTCGGCCGCCGGCGTGGCCTCGACAGGGCGCACCTCGACGGGGCGTACCACGGCCCCCGGCCGGGCCCGCTGCAGGCCGTTGACCACCACGCGGTCGGCGGTGGTCAGGCCCGACTCGACGATCCGCATCCGCTCGTACGCCTCGGCGAGGTTCACCGAGCGGCGTTCGACCGTCGGCCCCGCCGGCTTGTCGACCACCACCAGGGCGTACGTGCCCCCCTGGTCGCGGCCGATGGCCCGCTCGTCGATCAGCAGGGCTTCTTCCTCTTGCAGCGGCACCTTGACGCGGACAAACGCCCCCGGCGGGATCCGCCGCCGCGAGTTGTCGAACACGCCCCGCAGCAGGTAGGTGCCCGTCGAGCGGGCGATCGCCAGGTCGGCGTAGTCGTAGCGTCCCTCGTGGGGGAAGCCCTCCTCGTTGGAAAGCCCCAGGTACAGCGGGAATTCCTTGGTGGCCCGCTCGCCCGGCCGCGTGTAGTCCTTGCCCTCCTCGACCCAGCCGATCCACATCAGCAGGTCGGCCTCGCTGATGGTGTAGTAGGCGTTGATCGGGTTGTAGCGGACCACGGTGGTCAGCAGCGT
>JBCCQL010000360.1:0-3944 GCA_039024355.1 Planctomycetota bacterium | reverse complement strand
GAAGATTGGGCCACTTTTTCGGTGGGCGGGTTGTTCGGTGTGGAGAACCGCCCCAGGCGCCACCGGCGACACGTAGGTCGCCGGCTAGCAAGAGGTCGTCCGCCCCCGCGCCTTCACCCTTGACCCTTCTTCCACCTGCCACCTAGCGCCTACTCACCGTAGCGGTGGCGTTGCCGCGAGGCTCTACTGGCGGGCGACGATCGCCGCCGCCGTGAGCCGCTGCTGTGCCTGCTATCCCGCCCGACGACCTCGGCTTTGTGCTCGCGCTGTCGGAGCTGGCCTACTGCAACCCGTTCCAGCCGGAGCGTCTCGAGCTAGAACGCCGGGCGCTGGGCGCCGACTACCGGGCGGAAGAGAGCGTCGCTTGGAGCCGCACCGCGGCCACCGCCCACACCGAGCGGCCGAACGTCGCCCGGCTGACCGAGCGGGCCGACGCGGCGGCCGAGCGTGTACGGGCGGCCATCGCCGGCGGCCAGACGCCTGAGCCACGCGAGCTGGGCCTGTACGAAGACTTGGCCAGCTACGTGCTGTACTACCGGCACCTGGCGGGGCTGACGCCGGCGGGGCTGGCCGGGCACAAGTCGGCCGTCGCCGGCGTGTGGCGGAGGTTCCTGGCCGACTACCGCCGGTTCTTCGCCGCGTGCCCGGCAGACCGCCTGGCGTGCGCGACGCCCCAGCACTTGTTCGCGTGCCTGTTCCAGCTCCGCCGGGCGTTCTCGCAGATCTTCGACTGCATCCTGGGCGACTCCCTGCCGGCCGCTGGGCTGCGGGGCAAGGTCTGGCAGTCCATCTTCACGCACGACATGCGGCGGTACCGGCGGACGCTGTACCGCCGGATGGCCGAGTTCTCGACGCTCGTCACCGGGCCGTCGGGCACGGGCAAAGAGCTGGTCGCCCGCGCGGTGGCGTTGGCCCAGTACGTAGCGTTCGACCCCGACGCGGAGGCCTTCACCGCCAAGCCCGACGACGCGTTCCGCCCGCTGAACCTGTCGGCCCTGTCGCCGACGCTGCTCGAGTCGGAGCTGTTCGGCCACGCCCGCGGGGCGTTCACCGGCGCCGTGGCGGACCGCGCCGGCTGGCTAGAGACGTGCCCCGCCCACGGCGCGGTGTTCCTCGACGAGATCGGCGAGCTGGCGGGCGCCGTGCAGGTGAAGCTGCTGCGCGTGGTGCAGGACCGCGTGTACAGCCGCCTGGGCGAGACCACCGGCCGGGCCTTCGCCGGCAAACTGATCGCCGCCACCAACCGCGACCTGGCCGCCGAGATGCACGCCGGCCGCTTCCGCGAGGACCTGTTCTACCGGCTCTGCTCGGACCGGATCGAGACGCCCAGCCTGGCCGACCAGCTGGCCGACCGGCCCGAGGCGCTCTCTGGCCTGGTGCTGCTGATCGCCCAGCGTGTGGCGGGGCCCGACGCACCGGCGCTGGCCGCAGAGGTCGATGCGTGGATCGCCACCCGGCTGGGCGCCGCGTACCGCTGGCCCGGCAACATTCGCGAGCTGGAGCAGTGCGTCCGCAACGTGCTGGTCCGCCGGGAGTACCACCCGCGGCGGCCGGCGGCCGATGGGGACGCGGCGCCGGCGTGGCTGAAAGGGGCCGCCACGGGCGAGCTGACCGCCGACGAGCTGCTGAGCCGCTACTGCACGGCGGTGTACGCCAGGCTGGGCAGCTACGAGCGGGCGGCGCAGGCCCTGGGCCTCGACCGGCGGACGGTGCGGGCGAAGATCAACCCCCAGCTGCTGGAGTCGCTGACAGGCGGGGCCGGTCCGGGGTAGACTCGGGCCGCAGCGGCGCCACTGACAGCGCCCGCCCTCAAGCTCCCTCACGCCGCCAGCCCCGCGAGCAGCCCACCCGTGAAAGACGCCATCCGCCGGACTCTGCTGACGTTCCGTTTCGCCGTGCCCGCGGCGCTGCTCGCCCTGGTGGCGGGGCCGCCGTGCCGAGCGGAAGTCGACGCAGAAGCGTCGGCGGCAGCATTGAAAGGGCTGAAGGCACAACTGAGGAGCGGGGCTGGGCTGCAGGGCGTGGCGGGCGCCGAGTTCGCCACGGCGGCCCTGACCAAGCGCGACGCCGCCGAGGCCGAGCGGCTGCTGTGGCAGGCCTACGCCGAGGCCGAGCGGCCCGCCCGTGCCGAAGAGCTGAAGCGCGGCGCCATCCAGCTCGACGGCGCCGAGATGCCCATCTTCTACCGCACCTACGGCAAGGCGCCCAAGAGCGGCCGCAGCCTGTACATCTCGATGCACGGCGGCGGCGGGGCGCCCGCGCGGGTCAACGACCGGCAGTGGGAGAACCAGAAGCGGCTGTACCGCCCGGCCGAGGGCGTGTACTGCGCGCCGCGGGCGCCCTCGAACGAGTGGGACCTGTGGCACCGGGCGCCCGTGGGCCGGATGTTCGACCGGCTCATCGAGTCGTTCATCCTCGCCGAAGGGGTCGACCCGAACCGCGTCTACCTGATGGGCTACTCCGCCGGCGGCGACGGCGTCTACCAGCTGGCGCCGCGGATGGCCGACCGCTGGGCCGCCGCGGCGATGATGGCCGGCCACCCGAACGACGCCTCGCCGCTGGGGCTGCGGAACATCGGCTTCGCCCTGCAGGTGGGCGGCCGCGACACCGCGTACAAACGCAACCGGGTGGCCGCAGAGTGGGGCGACAAGCTCGCGGAGCTCGCCAAGCTGGACGCCGGCGCCTACCGGCACCTGGTCAAGGTCTACCCGAACAAGGGGCACTGGATGGACCGCGAAGACGCCATCGCCCTGCCGTGGATGGCCCGCTTCACCCGCGACCCGTACCCGCAGACCGTCGTTTGGCGCCAGGACGACGTGACACGCGGCAGCTTCTACTGGCTGGCCGTCGACGGGCCGAACCGCAAGCCACGCAGCACCATCCGCGCAACCCGCGACGGCGCCGCGTTCACCGTCAACGCGGAGGGCGTCACAGGCGTCACGCTCCGGCTGCACGACCAGATGGCGCCGCTGGACGAAGAGGTGACCGTAACGCTGAACGGCCGCGAGGCCTTCCGCGGCGTGCCGAGGCGGACCATCGCGAAGCTGGCCGAGAGCATCGCCCGGCGGGGCGACCCCGCGATGGTGTTCTCGGCAGAGATCACCGTCGGCGGGGCCGGCTGAGGGCGTCTCACTCCGGACCCGAGGCGCCGCGCGGAAGAAGCTGTGCGTTAGAAGCGGTCGAGCCCCGCCAGCCAAGCGGCGATGCCGGCCGCAGCGGCCCCGTTCCCGCCAACCGCGTCGAGGCGGTAGACCGGGTAGCCCTGATCGCGTGCGGCGGTGGCCACCCGCTGAGCCCGCCCGCCGGCGCCGACGACCATCACGCCGAGGCGCTCGTCCGGCACGTTTGGCGACAGCCGGGGCCGGCCACGCGCGGGCCAGTCCACCGCAACAACGCCTGCCAGGCGGTCGCTCAGCGCGTCGGCAAGCAGCAACGCCGCCGGCGCCGCGTCACTCGAGCCGGCCAGGACGATCCGGCCGGCGTCTGCGTCCCCGCGGTTGCGCACCTGTGTGAGCAGGTCCGCCAGGTACGCCTTCTCGGCCTGCACCGACGGCTGGCCCGCCGGCAGCGTGCTCTCGACGACAACGACGCCCGCCTCGGCCAGCGGGCCCGGAGCGGGGCCGCCCCCACCGGCGCGGGCGAGCCAGACCACAACCGGCAGCCGGGTGGACGCGTTCTTCGGGGCTCTGACTCGCGCGATCCGCTCGGAGCCCGGCACGGCGAGTTCCGAGTTGCCGCACTCGACCGGCTGCTCAGGCCCCTCTGCGGCGCCGCCCGCCAAGCCGGGGGAAAGGTCAAGCTCGGCAAGCACGACGCGGAGGCTTATCGGGTCGCCGGCCCGCTGGACCGTCAAGTCGAGCGGATCGCCGGGCGACGCGGCGGCTAGCGCAGCAATCGCGTCCGCGCGGGTCGCCACGGCGTTTCCGCCCACACGCACGAGCTTG
>JBCCQL010000359.1:0-3957 GCA_039024355.1 Planctomycetota bacterium | reverse complement strand
GGCGGCGGAACTTGCCGTACAAGCCGAGGTGGATGTGCACGACGTGGCCGCCGGTGAAGCGGTAGCCCAGGTGCTTACCGTGGGCGTCGACGTCGATGAGCTTGCGGCCGTCGAGCTGGGCGGCGCCCTCTTCGAACCGGCCCTGCGGCGACGACACACGCAGCTTTTGCCCCGCCAGGTCGCGGTTGTGGTCCCGCGCCAGGCGGTGGATGGTGTGGCCTTCGGGCATCCTGCTGCCTGTTCTTGGTAACCGCGAGAGAGGCCGTGTTTCCGGCTGGCTGTGCGGCTGATTACCGCCGCCACGTACGCCGGCGTGGCCCGCGGCGGCTGCCGTGCTTCTGGAACACCTGCTGCGACGCCCGCCGCACGCCGTCGCGCTTGCGGTGGGCCATCATCCGGCGGCGGGCCTCGTTGTACGCCGTGGCGTGATCGACAACCGGCGCCGGGTAGTCGCGGCCGATGACGCAGCCGCTGTCCTGCTGCAGCAGCGGCGGCAGCTTGTGCGGCTCGTGCAGGTGCTCGAGCGGCACGTCGGCTAGCTCCGGCACGTACTGGCGGATGAATTCGCCCGTCGGGTCTTGGTCTTGTGCTTGCTTGATGGGCGAGTAGATCCGCAGCGAGTTGATGCCCGTCGTGCCGGACTGCATCTGAAACTGGCTGTAGTGGATGCCGGGCTCGTAATCCACAAACTGCCGGGCGAGGTAAACCGCCGGCCGGCGCCAGTGCAGCCACAAGTGGTACGACGCGAATGAGACGAGCATCGCCCGCATGCGGAAGTTGATCCAGCCGTTCTGGTGCAGCGAGCGCATGCACGCGTCGACCATCGGGTAGCCGGTCTCACCACGCCGCCACGCGTCGAAGTGCTCCTCGTTAAACTCCGCTTCGCGCAGGCCGTCGTACGCACGGTTCATGTTCTCGAACTCGATGCGTGGCTCGTCCTCCAGCTTCTGCATGAAGTGGCAGTGCCAACGCAGCCGCCCCTGGAAGCTGGAGAGCGACTGCAACCAGCCCGGCTGCGTGCGCTCGCCACGCGCCTTGGCAGATCGCAGCTGCTGGGTCCGCTGAGCGGTGGCCTGGTGCACGTGCTTGAGCGACACGCAGCCCCACGCGATGTACGGGCTGAGGCGGCTGCAGCCGTCCTCGCCGGTGACGGGGCTCGACATGTCGCGGCGGTAGTTCACGCCGCGGCAGTTGAGAAAGGTGCGTAGCGTCTCGCGGCCGATCGACTCGCCGCCGGGCTGCGCCGCGTGCTTGGTGCTGGGCTCCAGGCCAAGGGACTCCGCCGTGGCCGTCTCGCCGGGCGGCACATCGGCGACGGGCATAATCCGCTCCGGCCGGCGGAGCACCGGCTCGCCCATCCGCTGCTGCCACAGGCCGGCCCAGCCGTCGCGGCTACGCAGCCTTCGGACCACGCCGTTCTGCGTGAAGCTGTGGATCGGCAGCCCCGCCTCGCGTGCCCAGCGGTTGACGCGGCGGTCACGCCGGTAGGTGAGGTCGTTGCCGGTCTCTGCGTGCCGCCACAGGGCGCCAAAGCCGTGTTCGCGGTGAAGTTCTGCGAACACGCCCGGCAGCGTGCCGGTACGCACCACCAAGTCGGCGCCCAGGTCGCGCAGGCTGCCTCGCAGGTCGGCCAGCGATTCGTTGACAAACCGCAGGTGGCAGGCGTCGTAGTCTTCGCCGGCGATGACGTCCGTCTCGTAGACGTACAGGCACAGGCACGGGCCGCGTGCCGCCGCCTCGCGCAGCGGCCGGTGGTCCGCCACGCGGAGGTCGCGGTTGAACCAGACAAGTTGCAGGCGTTGCTCGCTGCTCACGCTTTGCTCACCCTTCGCCACGCCCAGACCGCTGGAAACCGCCGACGCGGGACTTTAGGCCCTGCCGGATTGCCGCACAGGCCCTACCAATGCCTACGGGCACAGGAGCCCCTGGGCCGGAAGCCGCAGCCTGCCGCCACGTTCCTCCCACCACGCGCAAAGCACACCGCCATGGCAAAGCAGAAAACCCGCCGCCTCGCCATCGTGCTGGGCGATCAGCTGAACGCCGACTCGGCCTTGTTCGACGACTTCGACCAACAGTGTGACGTCATCTGGATGGCCGAGGCGCCGGCCGAATCGACGCACGTCTGGACGCACAAGGCCCGCATCGCGCTGTTCCTGTCGGCCATGCGACACTTCCGCGATCAGCGGCAGACCGACGGCTACCGCGTCGACTACCGCCAGATGGACGACGACCGCATCGCGGAGACCCTGGGCGAAGAGCTGCAGGCCGCCGTCAAGCGTCTGAAGCCGGAGAGCCTCGCGATGGTGCACGCCGGCGAGTGGCGTGTGCAGCAGCAGATGGAGCAGGCCGCGGACGACGCTGGCTTGCCGCTCGAGGTTCTGCCCGACCGCCACTTCTACGCAACGCCCGAGGAGTTCGCCGAGCACGCCAAGGGCCGCAAGCAGCTACGCCTGGAGTACTTCTACCGCGAGCTCCGCAAGAAGCACGGCGTGCTGCTCGAGGAAGACGAAGAACCCACCGGCGGCAAGTGGAACTACGACGCCGACAACCGCGGGACGTTTGGCAAGAAGGGCCCGGGCGAGTTGCCCGAGCCGCCCACCTTCTTGTCCCACGGGCCGACGCAGGAGGTGCTGGAGCTGGTTGAGGACCGCTTCGCCTCGCACCCGGGCAGCCTGGAGAACTTCAACTGGCCCACCACGCCGGGCCAAGCGGAGCGGGCGCTCGACGAGTTCATCGAGCACCGGCTGCCCAGCTTCGGCGACTACCAAGACGCGCTGTGGACGGACCAGCCGTTCCTGTACCACGCCCTGCTGGCTTCGTCGCTCAACCTGAAGCTGCTCAACCCCCGCGATGTTGTCGCGAAGGCGGAGCAGGCGTACCGCTCCGGCCACGCCCCGCTGAACAGCGTGGAGGGGTTCATCCGCCAGATCCTGGGCTGGCGGGAGTACGTGCGCGGCGTCTACTGGCTGCACATGCCGGGCTACGTCGACCGCAACGCGTTGCAGGCCCGCCACCCGCTGCCCGACTTTTACTGGACGGGCGACACCGACATGCACTGCCTCAGCCAGGCCATCGGCCAGACGCTCGAGCACGGCTACGCCCACCACATCCAGCGGTTGATGGTCACCGGCCTGTTCGCGCTGATGCTGGGCGTCGACCCCAAGGAAGTGCACGAGTGGTACCTGGCGGTGTACGTCGACGCCGTGGAGTGGGTGGAGCTGCCCAACTCCCTCGGCATGGCGCAGTACGCCGACGGCGGCGTGATGGCCAGCAAGCCCTACTGCGCTACCGGCAAGTACATCCAGCGGATGAGCAACTACTGCGGCGGGTGCCGGTACAACCCCGCCAAAGCCACCGGCGAAGACGCCTGCCCTTTCACGACGCTCTACTGGGACTTCCTTGCACGCAACGCCGACGAGCTGAAGGGCAACAACCGCATGGCCCTGCAGCTGAAGAACGTCGAGCGCAAGGACGCCGACGAGCTAGCCGCCATCCGCGAACGCGCCGATGAGATCCGCGGCGCCCTGGCCCCCGCCTGAGCCCAGCACGCGGCGGCGTGCCCGTAGGCCAGCACGGCTTAGCTCCGAGGACGCTTTCACCTCCGCCCACGCCGCCAACCGGCAAGCCCCGCGGCCAACACACTCAACGCCAGCAGGGAAAAGGGCTCGGGCACGGCGGCGGTGCGGAACTCGATGGCTGTCACCGTGCCGGCGCTCGTCGTCTCTTCGCCCGTGGCCAGCCGGGTCCGCTCGCTCGGGCGTGTGCGGCGGAACTCGATCGATGCGAAGTACGCACGCCCCGGCTCGAGCGTGCCGCCGGCCACCACCTCGGCGGTCGCCCCGGTCACTTGGGCCGCGTACACCGGGTCGCCCGTCCCCGCGTCTAGCAGCGTGAAGAGAACCTGCGTCTCTTCGTCGGCAAACGGCAACGCGTTCCACGTGAACTCGAAGTCTGCCG
>JBCCQL010000358.1:0-3962 GCA_039024355.1 Planctomycetota bacterium | reverse complement strand
TCGGCTGCGTCGTCGCGGCCGACGGCTACCGCCGCCAGGTAGTTGCTGGCCGCCGGGTCGAGCAACGCGTCATCGGTCACCGTGCCGGCGCTGACGATGCGTGTGATGTCACGCCGCACGAGGCCCTTCGCCGGCTTGGCCGCGGCCGCCGGGCCCGCCTCGCCGCCCGCCGACGCGGGCGAGTCTACCTGTTCACACACGGCGGCCCGGCGGCCGGCGCGGATGATCTTGGCCAGGTAGGTATCCAGCTGGTGGTAGGGGAAGCCTGCCATGGGCGTCGGCTCGACCCCCCGCTCGAGCGACGCCGCCTTGTCGCGTGCGGTGAGCGTGATGCCCAGCAGCCGGGCGGCCTCCTTGGCGTCGTCGTAGAAGAGCTCGTAGAAGTCGCCCATCCGGAAGAGCAGCAACGCGTCCCCCGCGGCCTCCTTGGCCCGGTGGTACTGCTGCATCATCGGCGAAAGGCTGGGCGTCGCGGCCGGCATCGGCGCTCCTGGCTAGCGGAGCGTCGATGCTAGCCGATGCCGCTAGCAGTGGGTAGGAGAAGTGGGCGGTGGGCAGTAGGCAGAGGCTCTTACACCGCGGCTCGTGGCGTTCACACCTGCCCACTGCCTACTGCCTTCTGCCCACTTCTCCCACCTACTGCACCAGCTCTTCTTCTTCTTCGCCGGTGTTGATCTCGATCTCGCCGGAGTCTTCCAGGCCGCGGACGATGTCGACGATCTCTTGCTGCTGGGCCTCGACGGCCGACAGCTTCACCGCGCCCAGGTAGTCCATCTCCTCGCGCAGCATGTCGGCGGCCCGCTGCGACATGTTGCCCAGGATCTTGTCTTTGAGCACCGCGCTGGAGCCCTTGAGCGCCAGGGCCCACTGCGAGCTCTCGACGTTCTTGAGCACGGACTGGATGTCCTTGTCGTTGAACTTGGCGATGTCCTCGAAGACGAACATCAGCCGGCGGATCTCTTCGACCAGCTCGGCGTCGTCGACGGCCAGGTTCTCTAGCAGCGTCCGCTCGGTGCCGCGGTCGGAGACGTTCAGCATGGCGGCCACGCTCTCTACGCCGCCGGCGGCGTGGAAGCTGTGGCTCATCACGCTCGACATCCGGCCCTCTAGGCCACGCTCTACCTCGCGGATGATCTCTGGGTTGGTCTGGCCCATGGTGGCCATCCGCTTGACGACCGCCAGCTGCCGCTCGGTGGGCAGGCCGGCCAAAATCTCGGCGCCGAACGACGCCGGCAGGTGCGACACGATCAGGGCGATCGTCTGCGGGTGCTCGTCCACCAGGTACGTCAGGATGTTCTGGCTGTCGACGTTCCGCAGGAAGCCGAAGGGCAGGGCCTCGATCGATTGGCGGATGTTGTCCAGCGTGTCGCCCGCCTCGCTGCCCAGGGCCTTCTTCACCAAGCTCTTGGCCAGGTCGAGGCTGCCGCCGCTGGCGCCGCCGCTGGCCGACGAATCGGCGAACTCGCGGATGATGGCGTCCTGCTCCTCGCTGGAGACCTGCTTGGTGCGGGCGATCTCGATCGAGACCTCCTCCACCTGCTTTTTGTCCAGCTTGCCCATGAGCGTCGCCGCGTCGTCTTCGGGCAGGCTCATCAGCAGGACGGCGGCTTTGTGCAGATCAGACATCGGGCGTGGCGGCCAGCGGGGGTTTCGGGGCGACGGCCTGTACAGCCTGTAGCGAGCAACGCGGGCAGCACGACCGGCACAACCGGCCCCGCCGCTACCGTACGTTTCGTCACCAGCCGAGGCGTCGCGTGAGAAGAAATGCCGGCTGGGCAAGCCGTAAGGGCGGCGGCTACGCTGGCGCCAGCAAGCGGCAGCAGGCTGGGCCGAAGCGTGCGAAAGGCATCTTTTGCCCGCGAATGACGCGAATCAGCGCGAATCTCCAGCCGCCAAGCCTCTCCGCGGCCTGCCCGAGCCCGAGCACGCAGCTTCCGCACAGCAATTCGCGCGTATCCGCGGCATTCGCGGGCGTTTATCAGATGCCCTCGCTCGCACGGGGCGTCGCCGCCGGTCACGCCTTGACGGCCGCCTGCTGCCACAGGCCGTGCTCGACGCCGCCGAGCAGAAAAATCGCACACGTGCCGTAGCCGGGCAGCTCCATCGGCGGCAGGGCGATCTGGGCGCCCGCCTCGGCAGCAGCGTCGACCGCCGCACGGATGTCTTCGACCAAAAAGTACGGCCGGACGATGGGCGTCTCGGTGTCACGCAGCGGCGCACGCACGCCCAGCAAGCCGCCGCCGGGCAGCTTCGCGGTGCGGGCGCTGCCTAGGGCGGCGTCCGGCTGCCCGAACGCTAAACCGTGCACCTCTTCGTAGGCTTTGCAGACGCCGGCGACGTCGCCGGTGACGACCTCCAGGTACGCCACCTGCATCGCGCCAGCCGGGTGCTGGAAGCCGGTCGCTTCGGCCGGGCAGGCCTCTCCGGCGGGCTCGCCCGCCCCGCCCGGCGTGCATCCCAGGCCAAGCGTGGGCAGCAGGGGCAACGCCAGCGAGGCAGAGCCCAGCAGCAGCGTTTCTCGCCGGCTGATCTTCATCGCTGCTGAACCTCGGAAGGACGATGGGGCGCCCGGAATCACGCGGGCCGCGCTCAGCAACCTACCGGGGCGCGGAGAGAAACGCCAGCAACGCACGCCGCCAAGCGAGCGAAGCCCGTCCCCCTCGGCAGACCGGCGGCGATACCTACAGCGGCCAGCCGGCTACACGCAGGAGCCGGCCAGGGCGGGCTCGAAGCCTACTTCCAGGCGGAACGCGCCGAAGTCGGACTCGAACGGCACGCACAAGGGCGGCGTGGCCGATGGGAAGCGGATCTCGTGGCCCTCGCCCGTCACGACGTTGGGCAGGCTGACCGACAGCTCGTACTCTTCAAGTTCTACTTTCGCCTGGCCGGCGACGACGTTGGCCAGCTCGCCCACGGCGTCCAGCACCTCGTCGTCGATCTCGGTCTTGGGCTCCAGCAGCATGTGCGACGCGGCGGCCAGGGCGACTTCCTTCGACAGGTTGATGACCACCGTGCCCTGCGCGCGGCCCGACAGGCCGATGACGCCGCTGATGGGGAAGGCCCGCCGGCGGGGGTCGCCCAGCGAGAGGTCGCCGCGGCGGGCCTCGGTCGAGAGCATCGTGGTGAACGTGTTGTGGACGGCCGCCAGAAACGGGTTGATATGCTCGACCTTCATCGGGTCCCTCGTGCGGTGTGCGTTTGTGGCGCCGGGGGGAGCGGGGCCTGCCAGCCGGCAGAAGCTTCGCCTGCGGGCAGGCCGCCACCGGACACGGCAAGCCTATGCCGCGGGCCTTGGCGGCGCGTGCAGCCGGCCCCGCCGCGGGGCGACAAGTTGCCGCACGCGTGGCCGGTAGCGTCGGTCGGGCCGGTCGGGCCGGTCGGGCCGGTCACGCACGCCCTGCCGGTCGCGACGGTCCTCCAGGGTGCATGGCCTGACAAGAGACGCCGCCCTACAGCGTGCGGCGCCAGACGCCCAGCTGCCCGTCGCACTCGTCGACCGACACCACCACCTCCGCCGGCGCCGCGGCGCCCGCCTCGGCGAGGGCCGCCAGCAGCTCCCCGCCGATGTGACGGGCCAAGAGCTCTGCCGTCGTGTTCGCCACCGGCAGCAGCACGCAGTCCGCGGCCGGGAAGACCCACCGCCGGTCCTCGAACCGCGCGGTCACCTCGCCCCCCTCGGCCGTGACCTTAATCTGCGGGTGCTCGGTCGGCAGCAGCACCCGGTGGTCGAGCCCGCCGGTGACGGCCAGCAACGCGTCCCGCGCGGCGATGAAGTCGATCACGTACTGGTTCTCGTCCAGCGGCCCGTGCAGGTCCACCGCCACGCGGTAGTTGTGCCCGTGCAGCGGCTCGCACACGTTGCCCGCGAACGTGATGAAGTGGGCCGAGCAGAACACAAACTGCTCCTTGGCCAGGCGGACGTGGTAGGTCTCGGGCATGGGGAAGAGGGATGGGGCGGGGGG
>JBCCQL010000357.1:0-3966 GCA_039024355.1 Planctomycetota bacterium | reverse complement strand
GGAAGTTCTTGCTCGCGGCCAGCTCCAGCTCGCGGCGTTTCACTTCCCAGCGCTGCCGCCGCAGCTCGGGGCGGTAGGCGAGCGCCTGGCCGGAGCAGCTTTCCCAGTCGGAGTTGATCGGGGCGTTGATGGGCTCCGTGGCGGGGCGGATCAGCTCGCCGGTGGTGATCGGCAGGCCGATGATCAGCCGCAGCCGCCGCTCGGCCACACGCACGCCGCCGGTGCTGCGGAACGACCCGCCCGCCGCGCCGTTCTCGGTGCGGGTGCCGTCGATCAGCCGGCCGTACAGCGAGTCCTGCACGTCGGACTCGAACCGCCAGTACTGCTCCTCGGCCTGCAGCGGGTCTTCTTCGGTCTTCTGGCCCTCGGTGAACAGCGGCCGCGTGATCTGGTAGAGGCTCAGCGATTGGTCGCGGGCGGTCTTCTTGGCTTCGAGGTCGTAGTAGGCGAAGTACAGGTCCCAGTACGCGTTCTCGACGTTGCTCACCAAGTCGCGGACGCCGGCCTCGAAGTCGGCCAGGCTCACGTCGGTGCGGATGCGGGCCAGCAGCACGCCGTTGAAGGCGCCGGGCACGCCGTTGGGGCCCGCCGTGCGGTTGAACTCGGAGCCGGCGCCCTGCCACAGCGGCTGGCGGACCTCCAGGTCGAAGTACGTGGTCCACGACCCGCTGGGGTCGCCCCCGCCGAAGCGGTTGCCCACAAAGTTGTTGAAGTCGTACTCCGTGACGTGCCGCAGGGCCAGCTGCGTGCCCGTGGCGGCCCGCTTGCGGAGCTCCATGTTGTAGCTGCCCAGGTCCTGCACCAGCACCCCGTTGGAGCCGATGAACGTGTTGTTGAACACGCGGTCGTTGTTCTCCCACAGCGCGCTGGCCTGCAGCGTGGCGTCGAAGTCGCTCAGGGCGGCCTCTTCGCCGAAGCGGGGGTCGGTGTGCGTCAGCGCGGGCTCGAAGGCGCTGCGTGTGGTCGCCGGCGAGCGGAGCACCGTGGCGCCCAGGTCGCGCAGGATCTCGGCGCGGGCGAGCGCGAGCTGGATCGCCTCTTCGAGGCTGAGCTCCCAGTAGGTCACCTCGGCGCCGCCGGGCACGGCCGAGGGCCCCAGCGACGACGCCGGCGGGCGGCTCAGGCAGCCGTCGGGGCACGGCTCGTCGATCTGCAGGTACGAGGGGTCGCACGCCGGCCGGCGGGGCTCGCTGCACTGCGGGCACGCCTGGAAGCACTCCTCGCCCCGCCACAGGCTGCACCCGCCGGCGCAGGCCAGCACCACGGCCAGGGCGTATGTCGGCAGGCTACGCGGCGCGGTCATGGGTGTGCTTCGCCGGGAGGTAGTCGGGAGGTAGTCGGGTGGGGCGGGCTGCCAACGCCTGGGCGGGCGGGGCCGGTCCGCTGCGGTGTACATCGGCCGGACGACCGGGAATATCCAGACGACCCGGAGAACTTGCCGGCGTTGCCAAACGCCCCACGGCGGCCGGCGACACGCACACGCGGCAGAATCCGCTCAATCGGCACACGGCGCCGACCGATATACGGCGAAAGACAGGCGGGCAAGACCCCGCCTGCATCCGGCGTACCCGCTACGCGGGCAACGGTCCACCGCGTGGTCACTCGGCGGGCAGTCTTCTGGAGGGGGTGGAGATGTTGTCGCGGCAAAACCTGCGAACGAGTCACGCGACCGGCCCGGCGATCGGCTTCGCCGGGCGCGCGGCGTCTTCCGCGGCACGCCGCGTCGTCGCCGCGGTTGTGCTAGTCGCCGGCGTGGTGGGCTGCGGCGAGGCGTTTGGGCAGGCGGCGGCCGACGCCGAGGTAGACGCCGAGCTGGACGCCGGCCTGTTGCTCGCCACGCAGATCGAGGCGTACGACGGCCCCGCCGGTCCGATGCCGGGCGTGCCGCCGCTCGGGCCGGAGGAGGTTGCCCCGGCGGACGACCTCGACGCCGGTGGCGACGCCAACGGCGATCCTCCCCGCCGCCCCACGCCGGGCGGCGATGAGCAGAGCGCGGGGAAGCCGCCGCGGCTGCAGTCGATCCGCGAGACCTCGATCGACACCGCGCCGACCTTCATCACGGTCGACGGCGAGCAGCAGGGCTCCGGCGAACTGCCGGTCGACGTGGCGGCGAGGCAGTTCGGGTCGCTCTACGGCACGCCGGCCGGCGGGAACGAGGTGATGCGTTTCGCGGGGGTCGAGTACCTGTGGCACTCGCCGGCGATGCGTCACAAGCCGCTGTACTTTGAGCAGCCGAACCTAGAGCGGTACGGCACGCACCTGGGCGGCGACTGCGCGGCGTCGGCGATCGCCACGGCCCGGTTTGTGGCGGCGGCGGTGTCGCTGCCCTACCAGATCGGCAGCAGGCCGCCGGGCGAGTGCCGGTACACGCTGGGCGTTTACCGGCCCGGCAACTGCAACCCGCACCACTGCCACGCCTCGCCGATCAGCGGCAAGGGGCTGCTGTACCAGGGCGCCGCCGTGTCGGGCCTGGTCTTCCTATTCCCGTAGAGCGACGCCGCGCGTGCCGGCCTGGCTGATGGCGGGCGCCACGCCGTGGGCCGGCCTACTCGGACGCAGCGAGCATCGCTTCGAGCGCCTCTTTGCGTGTCCGGAGCATCTCGCGAGAGACCGACGCCTGGTCCGGGAAGAAGTCGACCTCCGCGCACTGGTCGCCCAGGGCGACACGCAGCCGCCGGACCGCCGCCTCGGTTTGCCGGGTGTACATGCCCAGCAGCGTGGCGTCGCTCTGCAGTTTGATGCGTGGCCGCTGGTCTTGTTCGTGCCGCAGCTTCTCGGTGACCAGGCGGTGCAGTTCTCGCGTGGCGTCCAGCTCGGACTCGGCCGAGAGCAACGCCTGCCGCGCGGGCTCGGCGGGCTCCGGCAGGGCGAGCGCTGCGCACGCCTCGCCCAGCTTGGCGTGCAGGTCGTCGACCTCGCGGAGCAGCCGCTTCGGGCCCTGCCAGGCCGACGCCCGGCCGCTGAGGTGGCTCGACGGCGCCTTGGCGAACGGCGCCGCCACCTCGCCCCGCGCCAGCTTGGCGGCCCACACGTCCAGCGGGTCTAGCTCTACCATGCCCTCGCGCTGCACCTCGACGTGCGCCCGCGCCCGCGTGGCGGGCACCACGGCCGTGGCGGAGACTGTCCCGTTCGAGTCGTACCGGCAGGTCACCACCACCTCCGTGCGTGCCGGCAGGCCGGGCTCTAGCTGGGCGATGCAGTTGGCCATCCGCGTGCAGTGGTGGGGGTTCTCGCTCTCGCCCTCCAGCAGGCTCACCACAACCGACCGCTGGTCCTCACGCTTGGTGACGTACCGCCGTGTGGCGCTGGCCGGCAGTGGCGTGTTGCGTGGGATCAGGATGCGGTTGATCTTCTTGCCCGTCTGGACGTCTACGCCCGGCACGCCCAGGCTGTGCGCGTTGACGTTCACCACCTTGAGCGGCGGCAGGTCGTCGCCGGTCTGGGTCGCCGCGTAGATGGCCGCCCCGCGGGCTACGGCCTGCTCCGGCTCGCTGACTAGCTGCGGCTTCTTGCCGGTCTTTGCTTCCAGACACTCGGCGACGAACGGCACGCGCGACGACCCGCCGACCAGCAGCACGTCGTCGATTTCTGGCCACGTTATGTTCGCCTCACGCAGCAGCTCGTCGCAGGTGGTCAGCGTGCGGTCGATGAGCGGCTCGATCATCTGCTCCAGCTCGAGGCGGCCGACCTTGACGTCGAGCCGGCAGCCGGCGAACTCGTATTCGCCGGTCGCCGTCTGGTGCTCCGAGAGGTGGTGCTTCATCCGGCGGCAGAGCACCAGCAGCGCGTGGCGTGCCTGCCAATCGGTGCGGGGGTCGACACCGTGCGTGTCGACAAACTGGGCCGCCACGTGGTCCACCAGCCGCTCGTCGAAGTCCTGCCCGCCCAGGCGTACGTCGCCGTCGGTGCCCAGGGTGCGGAAGGACCGGCCGGCCGATTCCAGCAGCGAGACGTCGAACGTGCCGC
>JBCCQL010000356.1:0-3970 GCA_039024355.1 Planctomycetota bacterium | reverse complement strand
GGGTTGATTCGCCGCTTCCGCCACTATCCCGGCGTATCAGCATCCGCGGTGGGCGGGCCTGCCGCACTTCGGAAAGGGCGCCGCCGCGAACGCAAAGGCACGCTGTTCGACAAGCATGCGCTTGCCTGCAGCCATGCGTTCGCGGCGGCGCCCTTTCCGAAGTGCGGCAGGCCCGCCCACCGCGGATGCTGATACGCCGGGATAGTGGCGGAAGCGGCGAATCAACCCTCGTAGCCGCCGGCAAAAACAGGCCAAAAAAACAGGGAGGGGCGGGAATGCTCCCACCCCTCCCACGCGTAACCGAGTCGCCTCCGTGCGGGCTGCGGCGTCCTTGCCATCCAGAAGAGCTGTATTACCCGCGTCTTCTGGCCCCACCCAACTCAGTCAGCTTGCGGCCACCGAATCGCTCCGTCGGGGTGGCTTTGGCGGAAGGGTCTGGCTGTCGGCGTCGCCGTCGAAAGCCAGGCGGAACATCAACGCCTCAGGGTCGAGCGGCTTGGGGAACCAGCCGTCGACGCCTAGCGGGCCGATGTCCACACCGTGATCCGCGGGGTCCGACCCGCTAACGGCGTACACCTTCAAGTGGCTTTGGGCGTGGTTCTCGGGCCTACGCTCGTCGGCGCGGATGCGGTGGATGGCGGTCGCCCCGTCCATGCCCGGCATGTGCATGTCCAGCAGCACGACGTCCGGCGCCGCGTGGTTGCCGAGGTAGTCGATGGCCGCTGTTCCGTCGCTCGCGACGTCCACGTCGAACTTCTGCATCCGCAGGTACCCGGCCAGCAGCTTGGACTCGTTCGGGTTGTCCTCCACCAGCAGGGCCCGGCGTATCCGCTTCAGCGACGGGCCGGCCAACAGGTCGCCGCCGCCGGTCGTCTCGTCGATGGCCCGAAGGTGCTTGAAGATGCTGTAGATCAGCTTCTCGGCGTCCTTCGGAAGGTTCTGGTCGCAGAGCCGGTAGAGCGCGTTGAGCGACTCGGCGGCGGAGTGCAGGCGGCGCCGCAGCTGGGCGTCGTCGCGTGGTGTGACGCCACGCAGCCCGCCCGGCTGCCTGTTCCGGGGCTGACTGCCGCGGGGCCCGCGGCTGTCGGACCACTCGGGCACCTCGTGCCGCAGCACCTTCACTTCCGGCGGCGCCTCGACGCCCACGCGGACCTTCGAGCCCTCGACCCGCAAGATGTGGACGCTGATGCCGAGATTGGGGAACAGAACCTTATCGTTCTGCCGCCTCGAGAGGACTAGCACGGGGGTGGCTCCTTGCCGTTGGTGGGCAGAACGCGACTAAACATCGCGCCACGCCGGGCGTTCCTGATGGGATGGTCTCCTCGGGCTTTTCCCTGGAGAGAAAGCCCGATGCCGCTGCCCTAGTTGGCAGGCGGCCAGCTACGAGATGAGACCAATCCTTGGAGCGGCTGAGAGGCTCAGGTCCGCCGGACATCTTGTCCCCGCATCGCTCGCGGTGAGCCCAGGCAATGTGCGCCGATTTACCTACGTGTTCAAGGCCAAACCCGCCGTTAAGCAGATTGCCGCGTTAACCCGCCATAATTCGCGGGCAACCGTGCAGCGTTAAACGTGCAACCGAGAGTAACCACGCGGCTTTCAGCAGGCCGGTCCGCTTCGTCTGACAGCAACACGCCAACCTTCGCTGACCGCGTTGCCCTTCAGGCACAGGCGGGTGTTTGCTGGCACGCGTTCTCTAGTTCGGCGCCCCGGCGTACCTCTCTGCCACGGCACGCAGCAGCTCGTTGGGATCAAGCGGCTTGACTAGGTGGATGTCAAAGCCCGAGTCCAGCGCCTTCTGGCGGTCCTGCTGCCGGCCGTACCCGGTCAGGGCTACCAGCAGCGTGTCGGCGTGTGTGCCTCGCTTGCGGATCTCTTGGGCGACCTCGTAGCCGTTCAGGTCCGGCAGCCCGATGTCCACCACCGCCACGGACGGGGCGAACGCGTCGATCGCGTCCAGCGCCTCGCGGCCGTTGGCGGCCGTTTCGACGCAGAAGCCCTTCAGCTCCAGCGTGCGAGCCAGCATGTTCCGCACGCCGTCGTTGTCTTCGACGATGTACAGCCGCATGCCGTCGATCTCGGCGAGCCGCGAGTCGGCCTGGCGCCGCGGCCGCTCGCTGGTCACCGGCAGGCGTATCGAGAAGGTGCTGCCGCGTTTGGGCCCGTCGCTATCGACGATGACGGCCCCACCGTGGGCCTCGGCCACTTTGCTGACCAGCGTTAGCCCCAGGCCCATGCCGCCCTGCGAACGGTCAAGCGTCTGCTCCGCCTGGACGAACGGCTCGAAGATGCGTTGCATCAACTCGGGGGCGATGCCCTCGCCCGTGTCGGAGACCGCGATCACCGCCTCGCTGCCTTCCTGCACCACGCGGTAGTCGATCCGCCCGCCGGCGCCGGTGTACTTCGATGCGTTCACCAGCAGGTTCACCTGCATCTGCTGCAGCCGGCCGACGTCGCCCTCGACGTACACGGGGGCGGCGGGCTGCTGGACGTGCAGCTCCTGCCGCTTGGCGTCCACGCGGTGCTGCACACACTCGACGACGTCGATCATCAGCGGGCACAGGTCAACCACCTCGCGGTGGAGCTCGATCTTGTCGTTGGTGATCCGCGATACGTCTAGCAGGTCGTCCAGGATGCGGGCCACGTGCCGGACGTTGTGCTCGATCACGCCCTTGGCCTCGTTGGTCACGTCCGCCCCGCCCCCGGCGGCCTGGTCGCCGCCGCCGCCGGCTTCGCTCAGCAGGTCGGTGGCGTTGAGCACGGCGGCCAGCGGGTTGCGGAGCTCGTGCGAGAGCATCGCCAGGAACTCGTCGCGGCGGCGGACCGCCTCGCGGACCTCGGCCTCGGCCTGCTTCTGCTTGGTGACGTCGCGGGCGATGGTCGAGACGCCGATCACCTTCCCGGACGCGTCGCGGATGGGCGAGATCGACAACGCCAGGTCGCTGACCTTGCCCCGCGAACGCAGGCGCCGCGCCTCGACGTGGTCCAGCGACTGCCCGCCGATCACCAGCCCCAGCATCTGCTCGAAGCCGAAATCGCCGCACTGCAGGCCCAGCATCGAGACGTGGTTGCCGAGCACCTTCGCCGCCTTGATGCCAAACAGCCGCTCGGCGCCGCGGTTCCAGGTGCGGACGGCGCCGTCGGGGTCTTGGCGGAAGATGGCGTCGTCGGAGTGCTCGACAATCTCAGAAAGCTCCGCCAGTTTCGACTCGGCCTGCTTGAGCGACGTGATGTTGATCAGCGTCACCACGGCCCCGTCCACCTGACCGCGCGTCACGTAGGGCAGGATCCGCAGCAGGTACCACCCGCCCCGCTTGTCGGCCACCTCGCGTTCGAAGGGCTCGCTGGTCTCTAGCACCTTCCTGACCGCGTACACCAGCCCGCGGAACTGGATGTTGTGCGTGAAGTCGTTGATCCGCCGCCCTACGTCCTGCGGGATCAGGTTGAACGTGTCGCCGATGCCCGGGGTGAACCGACGGATCGCCAGCTCGCGGTCTAGGAAGATGGTGTGGATGTTGGTGCTGTTGAGCAGGTTGTCCATGTCGTCGGTGAGCTCGGTCAGCTCATCGATCTTGCGCTGGTGCTCGGCGTTGACGGTGTACAGCTCCTCGTTGACGCTGTGCAGCTCCTCGTTGGTGCTCTGCAGCTCTTCGTTCGACGCGGTAAGCTGCTCGTTGGTCGCCTGCAGCTCTTCGTTGGTCGTCTGCGAGGCTTCGAGCGCTGACTGCAGGTCGTCCTTGGTGCGCTGCAGCTCTCGCTCCAGCGATTCGTATTCGTCGGACGAGGCGTGCCGGACGTCGATCTCTACCGTCGGCCGCGGCGCCGCGGGCGAATCCTGCAGCTCGAACATCAGCAGCGTGCGGTTGTCGGCGTCGCTGAGCTGTTCGGCCGTGATCTTGACGCCTGCCGCCGCAGCACCCTCCCGGCCGGGCAGCTGCGCGCGGGCGACGGCCGCCTCGTCGGGCGACGCCCG
>JBCCQL010000355.1:0-3977 GCA_039024355.1 Planctomycetota bacterium | reverse complement strand
GGATCACCTCGTCGCCGCAGCCGATGCCCAGCGCCATCATCGCCAGCAGCAGGGCGTCGCTGCCCGAGGCGCAGCCCACCGCATGCTCCGTCCCGCAGTAGTCGGCGACGCGTGCTTCGAGCTCCTTGACCGGCGGGCCGAACAGGAACGCCCCCGAGTCGCACACGCCGGCCACGGCCTGCAGCACCTCTTCACGCAGCGGGGCGTTCTGCCGGTTGATGTCGAGCATCGGCACCGGGGTGGCGGCGGCCGCGGGCGTGGTGTTGGTTGGCGTAGTGTTCGTTGGCGTGGTGTTGGTTGGCGTGGCGGGCGGGGCGGTCAGGGCGGCGGGCGTTGCGTTGTTCTTCATCGGGAGGCTCCCTGGTAACTGGAACGTGGCGTCCATGCAGCGGTGTTTTCTTCGGCCTGGCGGGCCAGCGGGGCAAAGGAAAACGCCGGGGCGGCGGGAAACTACGGACGCCGCCGCCAGCGGTCAACGCCGATAGCACCGCCCGCGGGCCCACGCGGCGGGCGATGCGAGCCAGGGCTCCTGCCCAGCAAGCCGCCCCTAACGCCGGCCGGAGAGCGACGCCCGCACACACCCCACTGTCGAGGGCGGTGAACCGCTATTCGTGCTATGCTCCCCACCCGCCAACGCGGGGGCGACGCTTGCGGCCCGCCGTCGCCGCGGCGACGGGCCCTCTTCCGCTCAGCCAGCCAAGGTGTGTGCCGCGGCCCACAGCGGGCGGGTTTGCCACGAGCTAGCGTGCGGGCCACGTCCCCCACCAACGAGGCCGTCCATAATCGCGTCTACGAACCACAACTTAGGAAAGGGTGAAGGCATGCGAACACGCCCCATCGGCTCAACCAACCAGGCAGAAGCGCTCCGTTCCGCTCCACGCCGCCGCTCCCGCGGTGGCTTTTTGGCGTCGGTGTTTTTGCCTGCAAGCGTCTGCGTCGGCTTGTGCGTCACGCTGCCCGCCAGCGCTACGGCCGACGAGCCGCCGACGCTGGGCGAGCAGCTCGACGAGCTCTCGGCCGACTTCGCCAAGCGGGCGCCCGAGGCGATGCGCGAGGCGTTCGCCCAAGGCATCGAGCAGGTCGAGGCGACCGGCATCCTCGAGAAGGCCCTGAACGTCGGCGACAAGGCCGTGGACGCCACGCTGCTCGACGCCGAGGGCGGGAAGGTGAAGCTCTCTTCGCTGTGGGCCGAGGGGCCGCTAGTCATCTCCTTCTACCGCGGCGGCTGGTGCCCGTACTGCAACCTGCAGCTGCGGGCGATGGAGCGGTCGCTCGCCGAGCTCGAAGGCGCCGGCGCCCGCCTCGTGGCGGTCACCCCAGAGCTGCCCGAGAAGGCGAAGAAGACCGCCGAGGGCAACAAGCTCTCGCTCACCGTGCTGACCGACAAGGGCAACACGCTGGCCGGCAAGATGGGCGTCGCTTTCCGCCTGCCCGACGCGATCCTGCCGATCTATAAGCAGCGGATCGACCTCAACGCCTACAACGGGGACGACAGCTATACGCTGCCGCTGGCGGCGACCTACGTGATCGACACCGCGGGCGTCATCCGGTACGCCTTCCTAGACGCCGACTACAAGAAGCGCGCCGAGCCGGCGGACGTTGTCGCCGCGGTCAAGCGGCTCCAGCCGTAGGGCGTATGCCGCCGCGCAAGCAAGCGGACCAACCCGTCACCCACACCACCCCGTCACCACGTCACCCACACCACGAAGAGGAGACACGCCATGAAACGCTTTCCCACCAAGACGCTCGCCCTCACCGCGTGCCTGCTGCTGCCGGCGGCCGCCGGGGCCCAAGACTTCCTGCCGAAGCCGACGGCCGAGCACCAGATAATCGCCCGGGACGCCGGCGTGTGGAACGCGGAGGGCAAGTTCTACATGTCGCCCGGCGCCAAGCCCATCGAGAGCAAGTGCGTCGAGACCAACACGATGCTCGGCCCGATGTGGCTGATCAGCGAGTTCAAGGGCAACTTCGCCGGCCTGCCGTTCAAGGGCCACGCGCAGCTGGGCTACGACCCGGCCAGCAAGAAGTTCATCGGCACCTGGGTCGACACCATGAGCCCGTACATGGGCAGCATGGAGGGCGCCTACGACGCCGAGACCAGTACCCTGACCATGGTCGGCGCCACCCGCAGCGCTCAGACGGGCGAGGTAGAGCACTCCACCAACGTCACGCAGTGGAAGGCCGACGGCACAAAGGTGTTCACCATGTACGCGGGCAAGCCGGGCGAAGACGGCAAGCCGGCCGCGGACGCGTGGAAGATGATGGAGGTGACGTACACGCGGGCCGAGTAGTGGCCAGAGCAGCGGCCGCGGAAGAATTCCACCACGCGTGCAAAAAGAAAGCGTCGGCGGCCACCGCGGCCGCCGACGCTGGTTTGCTTTTCATCCCGCTCTGGTCAGCGGCTCAGCCGAGGACGCGACGCATCCGCACGGCGCCGGCCGACACGAGGCCGAGGGCGATCAGCACGAACGACGCGGGCTCTGGCACCACGAAGTTGGCCACGCCGGGCGTGTCGAACGTCGGGCCGGTGAAGGTGCCGAACGGACCGATGCTAAACGGCCCCGTCTCGTTGGGCAGGCGGAATACGTGCCCGGGGACGAAGCTGCCGTCGGGGCCGATCGTCGGCAGGCCGAACTGGCTGGCGTACAGCAGCTCTCCCTCAACCAGCGGATCGGTCTCGAGCAGCGAGAAGCCATCGATCACAGAAGTCCACGGCGTGTCGAGCACTCCGGTGTCGCCGTCGTCCAGGTCATCGCCCGCCGAGGCGGTCAAGCCCGAGACCAGCAGGTGGGTAACGTTGTCGCTGTTCTCAAACGTGTTGCTACCGAACGTGAGGTCGATAACCGGCGTTGACGGAACCGTAATGTCGCCGTTCGCGGTTCCAACGCCAGAGTTGGCGGCGAGGAAAAACCCGTCGGCGGGGATCACGAGCCCGTCAAGGTCGATCACCCGCTCGAGCACGCCCGAGCCTTGAGACGACGAACCGTCTCCGATCACAACATAAAAGAGCCCGTCGAGCGACTCGCCCGGCGTGCCTGCTAGTTCAAAGTACTCGTGGTTGTCAGTGCCGACATCGTCGATTCGTACCTCGTTGATTGTCGCGGCCATCGCTTGCGAGGCGAGGGCGAGGGAGGCGATCGCTGCTAGCGATCGGAGCGGGGTCAGACTCATCAGTCACGGTCTCCAGAATCAGGTGGGGCAGAGCGAAACGCGGCTGCCAAATCGGGGGGGGGACGGGTAGCGGGGTGGGCTGGCGTTTTTTCGGCGCGGGGCGCATCGGCCGAGGCCAGCGTCGCCTTTCCGCCCGGCGGCGACGCGTCTGACATGTCGGCTGTTTGCCAGGCTCCGCAGCATCGTAACCGAGCTGCGATCTGCCGCCAGGTTTTTCGGCCGCAATTAACGGAATTCTCACCGAGGCGTCGCTGCGGGCGGCCGCTTGCTTCCGCGGTCCCGGCTGATTGCAGCCCTGCTGAGCCCATTGGCGAGCCGTCAGCGCCGCCGGCGCCCACTCCTTAAAGCAAAAAGCCGCCCGCCAACGCTCGGTTGGCGGGCGGCTCACAACGCGTTCTTTGCCGGCCGCGGACCCACGCCCGCTGCGGCCCGCAGCGGGGTGGACGGCCCGGACGTTCGCCTCAACGGCCTCTCTGACCGCTCAGCTGCAGCCCATCGAGTCGCCGCAGGTGTGGCACAGGTAGCAGTTGCCGTTGCGGACCGTGATCGCGCCGCAGCTGTCGCACGCCGGGGCGTCGACCTGGAAGCCGGCAAACTGCTCGGCCTGCGTGGTGTGCGACCCCGAATCGACGGCCGGCGCGGCGCCCGCCCGCTCGAGCAGCTTGGTGCTGATCTCGTCGATCACCGCCGCGGAGACAGCCGCCGCGGGCAGGCTTCTCTCCGGGTGGCCATTCGCCGAGCCGTTCGAGCCGTTCTTCGTGTGCCCGTTAGCAGGGGGCGCCGGCTTTTCGGCTTGAGGCGTGCTG
>JBCCQL010000354.1:0-3991 GCA_039024355.1 Planctomycetota bacterium | reverse complement strand
GCGACGAGATGCCGAAGAACGCGGCGTCGAACCGGTCGGCCCCGTCGATAAAGCCGCCGCGGTCGCTGGCGATGCGGCCGGCCTGCTTGGGCGTGTCGGCGGCCAGGGCGTCCGCGTCCCAGCGGTCGGCGGGGACGCGGCGGATGCCGACTTGGCCGCCCTCGAGCATCCGCCAGTACGCGTCGGGAGAAGCGGCGCCGGGCAGGCGGCAGCCGATGCCGACAACGGCAATGGGCTCCCGAGCACGCTCGCGTGCCTGCTCGAGCTTCTCACGCGCTTGCCGCAGCGCGGCAGCAATCTGCGCAGCGGACGCGGCGGGCGTGCGTTGGGTGTCGGGCAAGTTGTCGCTCAAGGGTGCCGTCACGGGGCGCCCTCCCAACTTTCTAGCTCTGCCTGGAGGGCGGTCAGATCATCCCAGACGCCCGATTCCCCTTCAAGCTTAGCGGTGGTGGCTGCGGCGGCCGTTTGCTCGCCGGTGTCGGCCGCTGCAGGCTGGTTGTCGTTCGCTCCCGCGGGCCTCTCGTTGCTTTCTGCCGTGGGCCTCTCGTCGTTTTGTGCTGTGAGCCTCTCGGCTCGCGCCGAGGGCTGTATGTCTGCCAGCGGGTCATGGTTAGGGTTGGTCGGCGGCTGGTCGTCGCTTGGCGCTGGGGTGTGCTGGGCGAGGCGCCGGTGCAGTTCGCCCGCCAGGCGTTCGACGGTCGGGAAATCGAACATCACGTTCGGCGGCAGCTCGATCTGCAGGTCGTTGTGCAGCGTGTTCTTCAGCTCGATGGTTGTCAGGCTGTCGAGGCCGAGGTCGAACATCGCGGCGGTGGGCTGGACGGCCGACGCGTCGCGGATGCCCAGCACGGCCGCCAGCGTCGCACGCACGTGCGCGACAACGAGCTCCCGCCGCCGGAACGCCGGCGCGGCGGTGAAGCGTGCCAGGAAGGGCGACCCGCCGTCACGGCTCGGTCCGCGGGCTGCGGGCGTTAGCTCTTCTAGCAGCGGGGCGTCGCGCAGGCCGGCGGGCGTCTGGCTGAGGTCCCACGGCGCGACGACGCACTGCCCCCTGGCGCCCCCGAGCAGGGCGTCCATCGCCTGCCGGCCTTCCTCGGTCGACAGCAGCTGGACGCCGCCCAGGTCCGACCGCTCCGCCACGCCACGGCGGGCGGCCTCGCCGATCTGCCCCCAAGGCCCCCAGTTGATGGTCAGCCCGCAGCGGCCCTGGGCGTTGCGGTTGGCGACGAGCGCGTCCATGAAGGCGTTGGCCGCGGCGTGGTTGGTCTGCCCGGGCGAGCCCAGCACCGCCGCGATGGAAGAGTAGGCGACAAACGCCTGCAGCGGGTCGTCGGCCGTTAGGCGGTGCAGGTTCCACAGGCCGTGGGCCTTGGCGGCGAACACCCGGGCGATGGCCGCCGCGTCCTGCTGGGCGATCAGGCCATCGGCCAGTGTGCCGGCCGAGTGGACCACGCCGACCAGCGGCTCGCCCGCTGCGCGGAGCTCGGCAAGGGCCGCGGTGAGCTGCGACGCGTCGGCCACGTCGGCTTGCAGCCGCAGCACGGCGGCGCCAGAGGCTTTGATCTGCTTGATGGTCTGTTCGGCTGCGTCGGACGGCGGTCGGCGGCCGAGCAGGCCCACCACGCGGGCGCCACGCTCGGCCAGCCACCGCCCGGTCATCAAACCGAGATCGCCAAACCCGCCGGTGACGAGCCACGCACCCGCCGCCGGGTCGACCGGCTGCGGGTCCTCTGCCGCCGCGTCGGTTGGCGTGATGAGCAGCTTGCCTAGGTGGCCTCCGCGTTGCATGAGGCGCAACGCTTCGGTCGCCCGGTCGAGCGGGAACGCTTCGGCCGGCAGCGGCGTCAATTCGCCGCCGGCGACACGCGCGAGGACGGGGCGGAGCAGCTCGCCGATCCGCTGCGGCCGGCGCGACCACTCGTCCGCCAAGTCGATCAGCGTGTACGCCACGTCGGGCCGCAGCCGGCGGACGCGTGCCGCGGTATCGCCGGCGGGCTTGGTCAGGTCGATCAGCCGGCCGCCTTGGGCGAGGGCGCGGAGGCTGGCTTCGAGCAGGTCTTCGCCCAGCGTGTTCAGCACGACGTCCACGCCCGCGCCGCCCGAATCGGCCAGCACGCCGTCGGCGAACCTCGCGGTGCGTGAGGTGTAGACGTGCCTCACGCCTTGCCCGCGTAGCCAGGGCTGCTTGCCGGGGCTGGCCGTTGCGAACACCGTGGCGCCGCGGCTGGCGGCCAGCTGCAGGGCCGCCATGCCGACGCCGCCCGTAGCGGTGTGGATCAGCACGCGCGTGCCGGCGCCGATTCCGGCTACTTCTTCGAGGGCCGCCGCCGCGGTTGCGTAGGCGACAGGAAGCGTCGCCGCTTCACGCAAACCAATCTCCTCCGGCAGCGTCAGCACCGCGGCGGCCGGCACGTTCACGTAGTCGGCAAACCCGCCCGGCGACGCGGCAACCACGCGTGCGGCAACCGGTGGGTCCTGGACACCTTCACCGACCGCCGCGACAACGCCCGACAGCTCGGCCCCCAGCGGCGGGGCGCCCGGGTAGCGGCCCAGCACGTTCAGCACGTCGCGGAAGTTCAGCCCGGCCGCCGCCACGCGGACCTGCACCTCGCCCGCCCCGGGCGCTTGCCGCTGCGTTGTGTCGAGGCGTGTTCCGTCGATCGTGCCGCGGTTTGCGATGGTTAGCTTTCGCGCCTTGGCCGGCTGATGCGCAGGCGAGGCGTCCCGCAGCCGGGCAACCCACCGCCCGCCCGCCCGCAGCACGACCTCTGCTTCTGCCGGTTCGCCACTCAAAACCTCATCTGCCGCGGCGACGAATCCCTCCGCCTCGGCCGGCACGTCGATGCACCGCAGCGTAGCCTCAGGCGCCTCGCGGGCCGCGGCGCGGACAAAGCCCCAAAGCGCCGCCTGCGTGGGATCGACCAAGGCCCGCGGATCGCCGTCGGCCTCTCCAAGGGCAGACTGCGCACCACGCGTGACGAGGGTGATCGTGTTTACGCTCGGCGACGACAGGCCCGCGTCGCCGCTGGCAGCTGCGACCGCCTGGAACACCGCCAGCAAGTCGGCGACGCCCCGCTCGGCCTCGGCCGCCGCGTCCGCCGCCGAGCCCCGATCCGTGAGCGGTGCGACAACAATGAGCTCGTCGGCCGCAACGTTTGCAAGCTTGGCGCGAATGGCGTGGGGCTTTGCACCTCGGTCCAGCGTCACCGGCGTGACTCGCTGGGTGTGTGCCGCGAGCGCTTCGGCCAGCGACGCCGCGTCGTCCTGATCCCAGGCCACGACCGCCAACCGCTTTTGCGGTGGCGCCTGATCGCAGGCTCCGCCGGCCGTCGCGACCATCACGCTGTTCTCGGGCGTCGGCGTGCCGTCGGCGTCATTTCCCTCCTCGCCCGGCGCCACGCTGCAGAAGCTGGTGAAGCCGGCCCCGGCAAGCGCACCGCGCCACGCGCTCACGCTCAGCAGCGGGTGATCCGGACGCAAAGCCGCGTCGGCGAATCGCCACCACCCGTCGGTCAAGCCGAACGTCAGGTCGAGCCAACGCGTCGGCCGGACGCCCTCTACCAGCACAAGCTGCCCGCCCGGCGCCAACAGCTTGCGGGTGTGCTGCACGGCGGCGGCGATGTCGGCCGTGGCGTGCAGCACGTTGGCTGCGATCACCACGTCGAACGCGTGCGGCGAGAACCCTTGTCCGGTCGGGTCTTGCTCGATGTCGAGCGTGCGGAACGACAGATTGGCGTGGCTTGGCAGCCGCCGCTGCGCTGCGGCGAGGAAGCCGGGGGCGACGTCCGTAAACACATACCGCACCCGCTCAACGCCGGCACGCTGGAGCACCCGCTCGGTCGTGGCGCCGGTGCCGGCCCCGATCTCGAGCACACGCAGGCCTCGCCCCGCGGGCAGGCGCGCGAGAATGGCGTCGACCGCGTCGGCTACCAGCCCGTTCAGCGCGAGCGCCCCGGGGGCGTTGCGGTAGAGATCGGCCGCGCCGCCGCCG
>JBCCQL010000353.1:0-3999 GCA_039024355.1 Planctomycetota bacterium | reverse complement strand
GCGCCGTTTCCTTGGGCCGAAGCGTGCCCGCCGGTGCTGAAGACTCCGCCGGCCTGGGGTTTTTTGATTTGTGGCCCACGGCAGTGGCAATTAGCGTGGAAGTTGGCTGGTTATCCGGGCGACGAGAGTCGGCGGGGCCGCCCGGATAACCAGCCAACTTCCACGCTAATTGCCACTGCCGTGGGCCACAAATCAAAAAACCCCAGGCCGGCGGAGTCTTCAGCACCGGCGGGCACGCCTCGGCCCAATCAAACGGCGCCCGCGGCACGCGTGGGCACGCTCAGCGAGCGGCTGAAGCAGCGGGCGGCGGAGCTCGGCTTCCAACTCTCTGGCATCTGCCCCGCGGCGGCCCCGCCGGGAGCGGCGGAGCTCGACGAGTGGCTGCGGGCAGGCTTCGCCGGCGAGATGACCTACCTGGAAGACCGCCGCGACGCTTACCACGACCCATCGCTGGTCTTGGCGGGGGCGCGGAGCATCTTGATGCTCGGCATGCCCTATCACACGCGCGATGCACAGCCCGCCGGGCCGGGCCAGGGGCGTGTATCGCGGTACGCCTGGGGCGACACCGATTACCACACGCTGATCCGCCGGCGCCTTCATGTGTTGGCCGACGAACTACGATCCGCCAAGCCGGGGGCGGCGACACGGTGCGCGGTCGATACGGCGCCGCTGCTCGAGCGCGACTTTGCACGCCTGGCGGGGCTAGGCTGGATCGGCAAGAACACGCTGCTGATCAACCGGCCGGCCGGCAGCTACTTTTTTCTGGCGGCTGTGCTGACCGACGCAGTGCTCGACTTCGACAGCCCGGTCACCTCGGACCATTGCGGCAACTGCACGGCGTGCCTCGACGCGTGCCCCACCGACGCCTTCGCGGCGCCGTATGTGTTGGACGCCAGGCGGTGCATCAGCTACCTCACCATCGAGTCTCGGCGGCCGGCCCCGGTCGAGCTACGCGCGGGGATCGGCGAATGGCTCTTCGGCTGCGACGTGTGCCAAGACGTCTGCCCTTGGAACCGCAAGCCGGGCGCCGGCGGCGAGCCGGCGTTCGACCCGATCGAAGGCATGAACCCGGTGGAACTCGCCGGGCTCTTCTCGCTGGATGAAGAAGCCTTCCGCCGGCGGTTCCGTCACACGCCGCTGTGGCGGGCTCACCGCGAGGGGCTGTTGCGGAACGCAGCGATTGTGCTGGGCAATCGGCCGGCTGCGGCGGCTGCAGACGCGTTGCTCAAGGGGCTGGTCGACCCGCACCCGCTCGTTCGCGGAGCTTGCGCGTGGGCGCTGGGCCGCTACACAGGCGCCGCCGCACGCCGCGGCCTGCGGCAACGTCTGGCCGACGAGCGCGACGCCACGGTGCGGCAAGAAATCGAGCAAGCGATCCGGCGCCAGGCGAGCGGTTGACCAAGCGCGCTGTCCGGCCCGAGAATGCGGCAATGTTACGTCAATCACCCACGCAGCCGTCCCCGGAAATCGCGCCTCTACCGCCCCTCCGGATCGGCCCGCTGAAGCTCGACTTCCCGATCGTTCAGGCGGCTTTGTCCGGCTACAGCGACGCGCCGATGCGGGTGATCGCCCGCCGGCTGGGCGCCCCTTACACGCTATGCGAGGTGATGCTCGACAAGTTTGTGGCGGAGCTGAAGCCCCGCCGCAAAAACCGGCATTTCCTGTACATCGCCGACGAGGAGCACCCTGTTGGCGGCCAGTTGATGGGGGCGGACCCCGAGGTGTTTGGCCCCGCCGCGGTGCGGATGGTTGAAGCGGGGTTTGACGTCATCGACATCAACTTCGGCTGCCCCGTCAAGAAGGTGCTCGGCAGGTGCCGCGGCGGGTTCCACCTGAGCCAGCCCGACGTGGCGCTGGAGATCATTGCTCGGGTCCGCGAAGCCGTGCCCGACCGCGTGCCGGTGACCGTGAAGATGCGTCGCGGCATCGACGACACGCAAGAGAGCCGCGACAAGTTCTTTGCCATCTTCGACGCCGCGTACCGGCTTGGCGTCAGCGCGATTACCGTCCACGGGCGTACCGTCGTGCAGCGTTACAATGGGCCGTCGCGGTGGGAGTTTTTGCGGGAGCTCAAACGCCACGCCGGCCAGCGGGTGGTGCTTGGCAGTGGCGACTTGTTCGACGCCCGGTCGTGCCTAGAGATGATGCGGTACACGGGGGTCGATGGGGTGACGGTCGCCCGCGGCGCTATCGGCAACCCGTGGGTGTTCCATCAGGCGCGTGAGCTCGCCGCGGGCCGCCCGCTGCCGCCGCCGCCAACGCTGCACGAGCAACGCGAGGTGATCGCCGAGCACTACCGCTTGGCGGAAGAACTGCACGGCGCCGAGCGGTGCGTGCCCGACATGCGGAAGTTCGCCATCAAGTACTCCCGCCTGCACCCGGACGGCGACGCCGTGCGGGCAGACTTTGTACGTGTCCGCGAGGCCGGCGCGTGGCGTGGCGTGCTGGACCAGTTGTACGCGTCGGACGGCCCGGGCCGGTACCCGGATGTCGAAGAGCCGAACCCACTGATCGCGGAGGGGAAGCCGGCCGAGGCAGAAGCGGTCAGCGGCCTGGCGCCGGCCGCCAGTTGAGCCAGCAGTGCCTCGCGGCGTGGCCCCGAATCTGTTTGGCGCCGACGAGCTGTGTGCCGGTTCGCTCGCCCGTCCATCGATTGGCGGCAGATTCGAGATCGACTGCCACGTAGGCGCCAAGGCGTGCCCGCCGGTCCAGCTCCAGCGCGAGCGCGAGGGCGATGCGGTTCTGCGGGTATAGCGGGGCCGCGGTCTGGGAGAGCTGCCATTCGTCCAGTCGGACCCGCCGCCAAGGCCCGTCGCCGGTCGCTGGTTCGACCGGCAATCCCGGCGGCAGCCTTTCAGCGGCTGCGTTGTGAACGAACACCGCCGCCCGCTCGCCGCGCGGGGCGTACAGGCCCCACGCGGGCCACCGGTCCCACCAGCCCAGCGGCTGAGTCAGCGGCGCAGCGATCGCCACCAGCAGAATCAATTTGGCGGACACGGGCCCTGGCCGGCCGCCTGCCGCGAGCACCGAGGTGGGCGAGGCTTCCTGCGGCGTAAAGAGCAGCGCTACGAAGGCGAAGAACACGACGTTCCACACCAGCACGCCGGCCTGGTGGTTCAGCCCAAGCGGCCCGACAGCCACAACCACGCCCGCGTGCAGCAGCCCCGCCGCTACGACGCCCGCCCGTCTCACCCGCCGCACGGCGAGCAGCAGGCCGACGACTGCTTCCGCGATGGGCAGCGTCAAAGCCACCGCCAGACGCAACGCCGCGGGCAGAGCGGGCCAGTCGATGCCGACGATCGCCGCGCCCGCGCCGGCGATCTGCTGGCCGATTGTGCGTGCGAACTCGACGTCCATCTTTGCTTCGGCCGCGAACAGGTAGATCGAGACCAGCAGCACACGCAGCCAGCGCGTGCGTTGCTCGTTGGGCAAGGTCGCAAGCGGGGCAGCCGTCACCAGCAGCTGGTAGGCCCACGGCTGCCAGCGGAGCTGATCGACCGACATCAGCCCGGCGAGGCAGCCAGCCGCGGCAATCAGCAACCAGCGGCGATGCGGCCGCAGCACCACCAGCACGCACAACGCGAGGAGTCCGCCGAAGAGCAGCAGGTCGACCGAAGCCGGCACACGCCCCAGCACAGCGAGCGGCGGCACGCGGGGCGTGTCGCGCCAGGGCGTCCACAGCCGCCACGTCGCCACGACGAGCGTCGCCAGGCCGGCGGCCCACAAGCGGTTGATCAGCAGCCGCGTGTTGTCGGCAGGCTCTGCTGGTGCGGTGGGCGCCATGGGGCGGGCTTGCCGTGTGGCCGCACCGCTACAGCCGCAGAAACCCCGGCAGGTAGCCACGCAACCGATCGCTCATGCTTGGCTGGTCGGCCTTCGGGTCTTCGGCTGCGGGGTCGCCCGCCGCGGCTTGGTTTTCTTGTTGGTCTTCGGCGCCGCCGGGCAGCGGGCTCGCCGGGTTGCCGGCGATACGCCCGGCGGGCTGATCAGCGGCGGGCG
>JBCCQL010000352.1:0-4001 GCA_039024355.1 Planctomycetota bacterium | reverse complement strand
CGTCGCTGCGGGCCAGCTCGATCATCTCGTGCCCCGCGTAGGTCAGCCGGACGCAGGGCACGCCGTCCGACGCCCGGTCGACTTCCTTGACCAGCCCGGCGTCGATCAGCAGGCGCAGGTGGTAGCGGACGCGGTCGCTCGATTCGGCGGCCACGCCCTCGGGCACGACGCCGTTGCGGAGCCGGTTGATGGCGCAGTCTTGGCCCTCGCTCTCGATGTCCAGGAGCAGAGAGCGGGCCAGGTCGATATCGCGTTTCATGGGGGCGCCTCCATACGCACACGGGGGGCGGCCGGGGCGGGCGGTGGGTCCATCATCCTGCTCGGCACTAAGCGCCGAGCGGGCCCGCCAAGCCGGCCGGTGGTAAGCCCGCCACGCGGGCGGGTGTTGGTGCGGAGATGATGTGCCAAGCCGCAGATGGGCGTCAACATCGCTTGCCGAAAAGCCTCGCCGCACGCTAGCAGCCGCGGCCCGCGTGGCGCCGGCGCCGGTTGATTGGCGGCGTGGGAGCGCGGCCGGCTTAGAGCTCTTCGCGGAGCTTCTCGAAGTACTCGCGGGCGTGTTCACGCCGCGAGCGCGGCAGGCGGGCGTCGTCCATGGCCTCGGCCGGGGCGACGTCGTCGGCCGTGGGCTCTTGCTTGAGGGCCTCGCGGACGTTGCCCTTGATGTTGGGCCCGTCGACAAAGCCGCTGAAGGTCGACGCGCCGGCCCCGGGCTTTTGGCGGACGCGGGTGTCCCGCATGCTGGTGGGGTTCTGTTCGTCGGGCCGGGGGCCGCTGCCCTGCCCTTCTCCCATGCCCATGCCCTTGCCTTGGCCCTGGCCGTTGCCCGGGTTCATGCCCATGCCGTCGCCGCCGCGGCACGCCTCGCAGCCCATGGCCTGCTTGGCCATCTCGATCTGGTCGAGCGCCCCGTCGAGCATCTCCATCTCTTCGAGCTCTTGCTGCATCTGCTGCATCTGGTCGGCCATCTGCTTCATGGCGTCGGCGGCCGCCTGCTGGTCGCCCTGCTGCATGGCCTGCTGGGCCTTGGACATCTGGTCGGCTAGCTGCTGCAGCTTGTCGCGCTGCTGCTGGTTCTGCTGCATCTGGTCGAGCTTGCGCTGCAGCTCGCCCGCCTCGGCGTTGTTGCCCTTCCGCTTCTGCTCGTCGATCTGCTTCTTCAGGTCCTCTATGGCCTGCTCCTGCTTGTCGAGCGACTTCTGCAGCTGCTCCTTGATCTGGCCCATCTGCTCAGCCAGCTTCTTCTGCTGATCCTCGGGAAGCTTGCCCTCGGCCATCTGCTTGCGGAGCTTCTCGATCTCGTCGAGCGCCTTTTTCCAGTCGCCCTCCTTCATGGCCTCGGCCGCCTTCTTGGCGGGGCCCTTGGCCAGGTCCTTGAGCTTGTTCAGCTCGTCCCGCAGAGCCTTGGAACCGCCCAGCTGCTGCTTGCGGTCTTCCAGCGACTTGGCCAGGTCGTTGAGCTTGACGACCGCCTTCTTGCGGTCGGCGGTGTCCTTCAGGGCGACTTCGTCGATGCCCTTTTCGACCTTCTTCAGCAAGTCGGTCGCGTCCTTAAGTGCCTCTTTGTCTTTGCTTTCGGCGATCTTCTTGCGGAGCTTCTCACTCTCCTTCTGCAGGGCGCGCTTCGCTTGCTCGGCTTCGGCCGTGGCGGGATTGGGCGTGGTGGCGTCGGCCTGCGGGCGGTCGCCCACCAGGGCGATCAGCACCACCGCGGCCACGGCCGGCAGCACGGGCAGCCACGCCTGGCGGCCGACCCGCACCGGGAAGCGCTCGGCGATGTCGATGCCCTGCGCGCTGCGGGCGGCGTCGGCGATCAGGGCCTGGCCCATCTCCGAGGCGTGCTCCGACTCGGGCAGGGACAGGCTGCTGGCCACCCGCTCGCGGAGGTCGAACCGGCGGTCCAGCTCGGCGGCCGCCTCGTGCCGGTCGCTCCGCCGGAGGTAGGTCACCACGCCGGCGCCCACCACCGCCACGGATACACCGCCAATAAGGCACGCCTCGGCCCACCACGCGGGCAGGCCGGCGATGGCCACCACCTTGGGCGCCGCGATGGCAACGGTCGCCACCAGCAGGGCGCCGGCGAGCCACCACACCAGCCGGCGGAAAAAAGCGTCGCGGATGAGCTTCCGGCGGGCGTGTTCGACTTGTTCCAGCAGGTTGTCCATCGCCCACAGCTCCGGCGGGGGTAGAATGCATAGGCAGCGGCAAACGCTGCCGCCCGCCAAGTATAGGCGTTTCCCGCCGCCAAGGCACGCTCATCAAGTCCGCCCGCTACGTCCCTACGCCACGCCCCTACGCTACGCCCCTCGGTCTCGACGCCCAACGCCATGCCGACGCCCGCCCAACCCGTGGAAGCACCCGTCGAAGCCCCTGCCGGGCCACGCCCGGCGGCAGGCACGGCAGGTACGCCGCAAGCCACGGGTTCGGCGTTGGCCACGGATTCGCCGCACGCAGCGGGCCTGCCGAGCCCGGCCGAGCGGCCCGACGCCGACATCGTTATCTACGACGGGCAGTGCAACTTCTGCCGGGCGTCGGTTGCGCGGCTCCCGTGGTGGGACTGCCAGGGCAGGCTCTGCTACGTCTCGCTGCACGACCCGAGCGTGGCCGAGCGTTGGCCCGACATCGCGCTGGACCGGCTGCACCAAGAGATGTGCATCGTCGAGGGCCCCGGCGGCCGCCGCCCGGGCCGCCGCCACTGGGGGGCCGAGGCGGTGCGGCACCTCACGTTCCGCCTCCGCAGGCTGTGGTGGCTGATGCCGCTGATGCACCTGCCCGGCATGATGCTGCTGGCCCGCCCGCTGTACCGCCTCGTCGCCAGGAACCGCTACCGGATCGCCGGCCGGGCTGAAGACTGCGACAACGGCTCGTGCTCGCTGCCGCGGTGACGCTGCGGCGACGGCCCCCGCTCCGCCCTCCGCGGTGTCCTCAAGCGCGGCGCCGGGCAGCAACCAGCGCGACCGCTCCGAGCAATGCCATGGCGGCGTGTGGCTCGGGGACGGAAGACACGCCGACTGCCACGGGCGCCGGTTGGTGGACCGCCCCAAAGTTGGCCCGCCATACGTCGAGGTCGCTTACCGTGTAGACCGTGCCCAGGCCGCCACGCCACACCGCGTAGTCGGCGCCGTCGACGCGGCCGTCTCCGTTGAAGTCGCCGGCCAGGCCTTCGAGCACCACGGCCAGGTCGATCGCCAGCGGGTCTGCGCCCGAGAACTCCCAGGCGAGCCCGCTGGGCAGCGCCGGCAGGTTGACGGGCATGCTAGAGAGGACGCCGCCCACGCCGAGCCCTGCTTCGACCAGGCGGAAGACGTCGCCCGCCTGGGGCAGAAAACCATCCCGCAGGGTCACCACCGCTTCGGCAGAACCCGAAAACTCGCCGGTGATCTGCAGCCGGTCGTAATCGGCCGGCGCCGTGCCGGCGAGGTCAAACAAGATGATCGACCCCAGGAAGTTGGCGTCGCCGTTGATGGTGGTCAGGCCGGGTGAGTCGCCCGGATCGACAATTGCACCGGCGCCGAAGGTGACGTCGCCGTTGATCGTGTCGATGGCGAACATTCCGGCTTCGAGGGTCGTTGGCGCCGGCAGGTCGAGCGTGCCCAGCTCGAGCCGGCCGCCGGTTACGTCGAGCGTGGCGGTAGGGCTCAGCGTCATGCGGTCGGCGCTGATGAGCCCGCCGGCGCCGAGCCTCAGCGTCGCCTCGCCCGCCCCGCCAACGGTGATGGTGCGGCCGACGCGTAGCTCGGCGCCGAAGCCGTTCTCGCCGCCCTGGACGATCACCTCGCCCACCGCGGCGGCGCCCGTGGCGATACGCATGTTGCCGCCGACGTCCACCAGACCGCCGGCTTGGATGGTGAGCCTGCCGTCGCCGAGCCTGCCGACGTCCAGTTCCGACTGCGTGCCACGGCGGCTGACCCGCAGCCGCGACCGCGTGGCGACGCCGCCATCGACCCCGACGCCGCTAACGAACGCTTCGCCGCTCGCCCCGGCGAGGTCGCCGAGGATGG
>JBCCQL010000351.1:0-4009 GCA_039024355.1 Planctomycetota bacterium | reverse complement strand
GGGCGGGGGCAGCGGCGGGGGTGGGGTTGGCGGTCGCTGGCCCGCCGGGAGCTTCGGCGGTTTCGGCGGTGTCGGCCGCGCTAGCCGGGCCCGGCGCCGCGGCTGATTCCGGCGCCGCCGCTGATTCGGACGCGGCGACGGGCGCGGGAGCATCCGCAGACCCCGACGCGGCTGAGGGGCCGGCCGGCCCGCCCGACTGGAAGTACGCCCGCAGCTGGGCGTAAGCATACGCACGATCGCGTGTGCCCGCGAGCAGCCGGCCGAGCGCCCGGACGTGGCGGCCGAAGTCCGTCAGCGCCGGCGCCTCGAGCCGGCGGGGCACGCCGAAGATAGGCAGCCGCGCCGCGGCGTACACCATGCCCAGCGCCGCCAGCTGGGCGATCACCGCCCCCAGCGGCCACACCCGCAGCAGGGCCAGCCCCAGCGGCGGCCCGCCCGACGGGTCTTGCTCCAGCACGTTGGGCGAGGCGTTCGATTCGAGGAACACGACGTCCAGCTCAGGCGGGCCGATGCTGTCCACCAGCCTGCCGGCCAGCTTGCGGTGCTCGTGGTTGACCAGCGCGGCGTTGAGCAGGAACGACCCGTTCTCGATCATCACGACGCGGGCCTCGCCGTACCGCCACGAGTCGTAGTCGTACTCGTAGGTGGTCTCGCTCACCAGCGGGTGGCCCGCGGCGTCGGCCAGCAGCGTGTCGGTCGCCCCGCCTGGCGTGAGGTACCGGCGGTGCTCTAGCTTCGCCTTGGCGGCGCTGACGCCCTCGGCCCACGGCCCGCGGAGCTCTACCACCTTCTTGGTCGGGTTGCGGCGGTCCAGCGAGAACCACTCGCCCGCCTCGGCGCCGGTGGGGGCCGAGGCACGCTCGGTCGAGAAGTTGGTTTGCGACTGCCGCTGCTCGGTGGCGAACTCCCGCTGCTGCGGCTGCGGCGCCATCGGCTTGGCCGAGCGCCAGTACAGCGGGCCCGCCACGTAGTCGCGGCTGATGTAGATCAGCGTCTTGTCGCCGTCGCTGTAGTAGAGCCAATTCTCCAGCCAAGCGACGGCGTCGGCCGAGGGCGCCTGGAAGTCGTCCGGGAACCAGACGATCACGTCGGCCTTCTCGAGCGACGGGGACATCACCCGCCACGAGCGCACGTCGTGCCCGGCGGCCTCGAACATGTCGCCCAGCACCGACGTGCCGTTGACCGAGTCCGATCCGCGCGCGCTGCGGGCGCCGTACGACTCGTTAACGTACTCGCGCATGCTGCAGCCGGACGCGGTTAGCAACAGCAGCACTGCGAGGGGTGGCAGTAGGCGTGGCGGCGTGGCGGCGTGGCGGCTCACGGCTGGGCCTCCTGCCGCAGCTCGGCGTGGGCGGCGGCGGTGACCGCCAAGCCGCTGAAACGCTCGACGGCCTCGAAGCACCGCTTCAGCCGGCCAGGCTCTGGCGGGTGGGCGCCGAAGAACGCCCGCTCGAACACCTGCATCGTCTCCTCAAGGATCGCCGGCAGGCCCGGGTGGTCCGGCGAGTTCCGCCGCAGCTCACGCAGGTACTGGCGGTTGGTCTTGCCCTTGACCAGCCGCAGCAGCCGGTGCTTGTCCAGCTCGATCAGCTGGTAGCTGAACAGGTAGACCACGGCCAGCGTCGCGTCGCCGCTGGCGTGCAGCCGCATGGCCTCGGCCAGGAAGTCGTCCACGGGCCTTTCCAGCGCGACGGGCAGGGCCTCGACACGCTCGACGTGGGTCCGCCCGTCGTCGCTCTCGACACGCTTCACGCCGCGCAGCTCCAGGTTCTCGGCGGCGCGGATCAGGCCGTAGATGACCGCCCCAACCAGTGCGATTAACACCGCCCACGCCAGGTAGTACAGCAGCGTGCCGAAGCCCGAGCCCATGCCCGCGAACACGTCGCCCAGCCACTGCCAGCCGGTCCAGCCCTTGGTCTTGCGGGGCGGGGGCAGGTTGACCGGCTTGAAGTCGTCGGCCTGGGCGTCGTACCAGTTCTTGCCGCCCCAGTACGAGTCGAGCGCCTCACGCCCCGCTTCGATGGCTTGCTGCGGGTCGGAGAGGTCTTCGTCCGCGTAGGTGTTGCCGGCAACACAGAGGCCGGCCACGCAGGCGATGGTCAGCCCACGCAGCCGCGTGGCCGCCCAGGCGAGCAGGGCCCCGTTGCCGGCGGCGGCGTTGCTGCTGTTGTCGGTGCGGTCGGTCACGCGAGCCTCGCCAATCGTTCTGCCTCGGCACGCATGGTCAGCTCTACCTCCCAGCCCTCGCGGCGGATCCGCAAGTCTAGGTACGCCAGGAACCGCACCACGGCGAAGAACCCGATGACCAGCCACAGCGAGGCCGGCATGATGACCGTCAAGCCGACAATGCCGCTTGGCTGCAGGTCGAACACCGTCGCCGCGACGGTGAACGCCGCGCCCGTGAAGGCCGTCACCATCAACGCGCCCACCACCAGCGACACCAGCCAGCGGGTGAACAGCTCGCCCGCCGAGGCCGAGTGCAGGTGCTTGCTGCGGCGGCGGGTGGTCATCGCCTTCTGCTTGCCGGGGAACACCGGGTTGCGTTCTAGCAGGATCAGCTCGCTGAGGTACGGCCACACGACGTAGGGCAGCAGCAGCGGGACCACCAGCGGTGCGCACAACGCCCGGAGGATGCCCTGCGACCACAGCATCTGCGGCACGCTGCGGAAGAAGTCTCGCACGATCCGGCCGACGCTCACTTCGTTGGCGAACGTCACCTGCCCCAGGTACAGCGTCATGGGCGCGGTGGCCAGCGGCGCCTCGACGGCCGCCAGCAGCAGCACCATCATCGCGTATGGGATGGGGCCCTCCCAGTCGACGTCTTCCACCATCGGGTAGAGCAGCAGGCCGTTGGCGACAGCCCACGGCGTGGCGCCGGCCAGCAGGCACAGCAGCAGCGGGCCGCAGTGGCGCCGCGTGACGTGCAGCGCCAAGTCCATGACCTCGGCGAAGCCCCGCTCGCGGATCGCGATGTGCGTGTTGTCAAAGTTCACGGCGTGGCGCCCCCCGGCTGCGGCGCCCTGGGCGCGGATGTAGGCGTGGGCGTAGGCGTGGGCGTAGGCGGGTCGTCGAAGGGCGACGCCCGCTCGGCGGGCTTGGCGGCCGCGGCGCCCCGCGTGGCCAGCACGCCGGCGTCGCCCTCCTGCTGCGAGTAGCCCAGCACCACCATGTAGCCCAGCAGCAGCAGCGTGGAGAGCATCGCGACAAAGGCCTTCGCCTCGTACGGCGCCGCGGAGGGCGACAAGAACCCCTCGATAAACGCCGCGGCGATGAACAGCAGCACGCCCGTAAACAAGATGGGCATCGACTCCCGTGCGGTCTTCGCCAGGGCGTCCAGCCGCCGCAGCCCGCCGGTGCTCACCAGCGAGAAGCCCATCTTCATGCCCGCGGCTGCGCACAGCACGATCGCCGTCAGCTCAAACGGGCCGTGGGCGGTAACGAACTCGAAGAAGTACCGCGGGTTGGCCACCGTGGTCATGTGGCCGAACACGGCCCCCAGGTACACGGCGTTGAACAGCGTCTCGAACATGCCGCCGATGCCGAACACCAGCCCCCACACAAAGCAGCGGATGCCGATGCTGGCGTTGTGGTGGATGTAGAACCCTGAGCCGATCCCGCCCTGCACGTCGCCGCTGCCCAGCTCCTGGGAGTGCATGTTTTCCATGTCTAGTATGCCGTCTTCGCCGATGAGCTCTTCGGCGAAGTCCGGCACGGGCGAGTAGTTCGACGCCAAGAACATCGACGCCAAGAACGGCCCCCAGAACAGCAGCGACGCAAGCCGCACGGCCCGGTCGTGGAACAGCTGCTGCGGCACCTTGCGGAACAGCGTGTCGGCCCAGCCGCCGGTCTCTAGCTTGTGCGTGCGGTACAGCTGGTTGTGGGCCCGGCCGACCAGCTGGTTCAGGTACCGGACGGTGTCGGCGGGCAGGTGGTACGTGTCGGCCAGCGACAGGTCGGCGCACGCCGCCCGGTACAGGGCGGCGAACTCGACCCGCCGGCGGGCGTCCAG
>JBCCQL010000350.1:0-4023 GCA_039024355.1 Planctomycetota bacterium | reverse complement strand
CCGCAGCACCCCGTACACCCGGTCCCCCGCCGCAAGCGCATCCCCCAGCCGACGCAGCAGCACCAGCCCGCAACCCTCGCCCCGCACAAAACCATCACCGCCACGGCAGAATGCCAGGCTGCGGCCTGTGGGCGAAAGCATCCCCGCGCCGGCGAGGGACTCCGTCGGCGATGGCGAGACGATGAGGTTCACACCGCCGGCCAGCGCGGCGTCGCATTCCCCACGCCGGATGGCGGCGGCCGCTTGGTGCACCGCGACTAGCGAGGACGAGCACGCGGTGTCGATCGCCAGGCTCGGCCCGCGGAGGTCGAGCGTGAACGACAGCCGGTTGGCGATGATCGCCAGCGAACCGCCGATCGCCGAGTACGGCGTGGCGGCGGCGTTCTGCTCCGCCTGCAGCCGCGGGTAGTCCGCGGAGCTCACGCCGACGAACACGCCGACCGGCTTCTTCCGCAGCCGATCCGGATTCGCGCCGGCGTCTTCGAGCGTTTCCCACGCCACTTCCAGCAGCAGCCGCTGCTGCGGGTCCATCTGCTCGGCTTCGCGTGGGCTGATGGCAAAGAACGCGGGGTCGAACTGGTCGACGGCCGGCAGGTAGCCGCCGCGGGTCGCTTGGCTGGCGGAGGTGGCGCCGCCTTCGGGCCAGCGATTAACCGGCGCTGGCCCGAGCGAGCAGACGCCATCACGCAACAGCCGCCAATACCCGCCGGGCGTGTCGGCGCCGGGCAGGCGGCAGCCGAGGCCGACAACAGCCAGCGGCTCGTCGGCGGGCCGCGTCGCCGCGGGCGTGGCATTGAGCGCCGCCGCCGGCGAGCCGCCGGCATGGTCGCCGGCAATCAGGAACTCGGCAACGGCGGCGGGCGTTGGGTAGTCGAACGCCAGTGTTGGGGCGATCGGCCTGCCGAGCCGTTCGCTCAGCTCGCCCGAGAGCCGCACCGCCGCCAGCGAGTCGAGCCCGTAGCGGGCGAACGGCTCGTCCGCGTCGATCTCGCGTGGCGAGGCGCCGCAGCGTGCCGCCATGCGGCCGACGATCCAGTCGCGTAGCTCGGCGATCGCCCGGCGTTGCTGGCCGTCGAGCGCGGGTGTGGGCACTGGTGGGGGCGCCGCAACGGACGATGCCGCATCGGCTGCCGCAACCCGCCTAGCGTCTGTGCACTCGGCGATGGCCTTCAGGTCGCCGGCGAGTAGCTGCGTTTTGGTGAGTTGGCGTTGCAGCTTGCCGCTGCTGGTCCTCGGCAGCGAGCCCGTGCGGACCAGCACGATACGCGCGGCGGTCAAGGCGTGCTGCTCGGCGACGGCTTGGCGGATAGCGTCGATTACCTGCCGCGGTTCGGCGGAATCTGCGTCTTCGGTCTTCGACTTGCCCAGCCGCCGGACCCAGTCGCGCCGCACCTCTTGGACGATGGCCAGCGACTCTCGGCCGCTGAAGTCAATCGCCAGGGCGACCGCCGGGCAGTCGGCCACCGCCTCGTGTGCAGTGGACGATGTCCGCTCGATGTCTTGCGGGTAGTGGTTGGCGCCGCGGATGATGATGAGGTCTTTGCGGCGGCCGGTGATGAACAGCTCGCCGGCGTGCAGCGTGCCGAGGTCGCCGGTGCGGAAGAAGGGGCCGGCGTCGTCGGCGGCGGCGGCGTCGCCCGCACCGCTGCCGGCGGCGAGCTTGGCGTTGAATGCTTCTTGCGAAAGCTCCGGCCGGCGCCAGTAGCCGCGGGCGACGGTCTCGCCCCGCAGCCACACCTCGCCGATCTTGCCGGGCTCGACCGGCCGGCGTGTCTCGGGGTCGACAATCGCTAGGCGGATCGACTGGTCTGGCTTGCCGGAGCCTACCAGCGGCATACCGTCGGCGGACGGCGTGAACGCGCCGCGTGTGAGCGCCTCGGCATCCACCCGCACGCGGCACGGCTCATCATGCTTTGTCGATCCAGAAACCAGCAGCGTCGTCTCGGCCATGCCGAAGCACGGGCAGAAAGCGGTGCGCCGGAAGCCGCTGCCGGCAAACGCCTGGGCGAAGCGGTCAAGCGTGGCGGCGTGGATCGGCTCGGAACCGTTGAACGCTACTTCCCACCGTGACAGGTCGAGCTGGGCACGCTGCTCGGGCGTTGTCTCGCGGACGCACAGGTCGTAAGCAAAGTCGGGGCCGCCGGCGATCGTGGCGCCGTAGTCGGCGATGAGCCTCAGCCAGCGGATGGGCTTTTGGAGGAACGCCACCGGCGGCATGAACACCAGCTGCCCGCCCAGGTAGAGCGGGTGCAGGATGTTGCCGATGAGGCCCATGTCGTGGTAGACGGGCAGCCAGCCGCCGACGACGATCCGCTCGTCCTGCCCAAACGCGCGGGCGATGAGCCGCTGGTTCTCCATCAGGTTGGCGTGCGTCACGACGACGCCCTTCGGGTCGCCCGTCGAGCCCGACGTGTACTGCAGGAAGGCGGGTGACCGGCCTGCTTCTGCGTCGGCGTCTGGTTCTGGCGGCTGAGCGGGCGACCAAGCTTCGGCTTGCCCTGCGCCGATCGCGTCGACCGATTGCCAGCGGCACGCCGACAACGCCGGCGTGGCGGCGATCGCCTGGCGCGTGCGTGCCAGGGCTGTGTCGTTGGTCAGCACGCAGCGGGCGCCGCTGCTGGCGAGGATGCCGGCGAGCCTGGATCGCCGTTCGCTGCGGCGGGGCGGGCTAGCCGGCGTGGCGATGGCGCCCGCGTACAGGCAGCCGAAGAACGCGGCGACGAAATCCACGCCCTCCGGTAGCACCAGCGCCACGGGCTCGCCGTGGTAGCCGCCCGCTTGCAGCCACCCGGCGATCTGCCGGGCACGCAGGTCGAGCGTGCGGTAGTCGCAGGCCTCGGAAACACGCTCGCCGTCGCCCAAGAAAGTGAGCAGCCGTCGATCGCCGTGCGCCGCCGCCCGCTGCTGCAGCACTTCGTGCAGCGTCCGCGGTTCGGCGGGCAGCGTTTCGGCGGATTGTGGCTGGACTGGCGGCATCGGCTAGGGGTCGGCGGGGGCATTAACAAGCGCTGTGGCCAACCTGCGATGCGGTCGACAAACACCGCTGGCGGCGGCTACGCGGCTCTGTTCGCGCGGAGAGCGCGCACCGCAACCCCGGGTGGACGCGGCTTGCTTTACGGAACATCGGCGCCGGGCCCCGGCGTACGGCACGGCGAAGTGACGACTCACCACCGTCATGGCCGTTCGCGTCACGCACAACCGTTGCGGCACGCGCAACCGCCACAGCGGACCGCCCCGCCCACGCGGCCACGGCACACGCCGGTCGGCTGTTGCCAACTCCTACGCGGCACACGCCAAGTGTTACCGCCGGGTGGCGGCGGCGTCGATTTTCGATGGGTCGCCTCGCCAAAGCAAGCTTTGGGTCATCGGCGGCGGCCAACGCACGCCGGCTCGATTTCTGGCGCCGGCGTGGCCGGCTCTCCGCCTGCGGTTCGGCGTGCTTTCTGGATCGCAAAGCCAAGGGCGTGGCCGGCTGTGCGAATCGCCTTCCACACGGCGACCGCCGGATACGCGTGCGGTGGTGCGCGTTACACTTTCGCCGTGGCGGGGGTTTGCCCCGCAGCGGCCCCTCACGTATCGAACCGAAGGCTTCCAGGCTATGCGTTGCCAACTGAGTGCAGCAGCCGTGTTGACGCTCTTGCTCTGGCCACCGCTGGCGTGGGCCACGCCGCTGCCGGAGGAGACTCCGGCGCCCGCGACTGAATTCGCAGCGGCGTTGGTGTCGGCGCCGGTGTCGCCGCACCCCGTTGTCACCCGCCTTGTCGAAGCGGGCTGGCCCGTCGCGGATGGTACGGACGCCGTAAAGCTGACGCCGCCGCTGCTGCGGCCCGGCATGACTGGTGAGGAGCAGCGGGAGGCCATGCGCCAGTCGTTCGGCGAGCGTCGCCTCGCCCGGGTGCTGGACGACAGCGTCGTGGCGCCGCAGGTTTTTCGTCCCGGCACAGAGCAAGCGGGCGTCGACGCCGACGGCAAGCCCCGCCTAGTCCGCCGGCTCGACCAGTACTTCGTGCTGCACGGCGATCT
>JBCCQL010000349.1:0-4028 GCA_039024355.1 Planctomycetota bacterium | reverse complement strand
GGTTAGCACATCGCCCAGCGACATCTGCAGCTGGCTGGCCGAGGCCTCGGCAACGCCGGCGATGTAGAACGTCTCGACCGTCTGCGCGGCGCCACGCACGGCGTAGCTGGCCAGCAGGCGCCCCAGCGGCAGCCCCAGCAGCAGGCCGGCCGCCGCCAGCACCAGGGCCTCGCCCAGGAACAGTGCCAGCACCGCCCGCCGCCCCGCCCCGGCCGCCTGCAGCAGGCCGATCTCGTCCCGCCGCGCGGCGACCGACATCGCCACGGTGTTGTAGACCAGGAACAGCCCGACCACGAGCGCCACGGCGCTGAGCGCTTCGAGGTTGAACTGGAAGGCGTCGATCATCGTGTCCGTACGCCCGGCCGAAGCGTCGGGCCGCTCCACCACCAGCCCGGTCGGCAGCCGCTGCTGGATCTGCGATAGGGCGGCGTCGAGGTCTTCGCCCTCGCCCAAGCGGACGTCGACGTGGTCGACCAAGCCCAGCCGGTCGGCGGCCAGCTGCGCCGCGGCGATGTCCATCAACGCGAAGTTGCCGTCCAGCGTGCGTGCCGGGCCGCGGTTGAGCAGCACGCCGCGGATGGTGTACGTGTCGGGCGTCGAGGCGAAGGTGAGCCGCACGCCGTCGCCCACACGCAGGCCGTGCCGGCGGAGGAACTTCTCGGTGAGGATGATCGACCGCGGGTCGTCCAGCAGGGCCAGCACCTCGCGGGCGTTGCGGGTGTCGCCGGCCGAGGTCTTCAGCACCTGGTAGTCGCGCAGGTCGAAGTCCGCCAGCACGTCGACGCCCAACACCTGCAGCAGCTCGCCGCGGGGGAAGACCTCGTCGGTCCGCTCGGCCAGGCGGTCGTCCACCAGCATGGCGTGGGTGGTGATCACCGGGCTGAGCACGGCGCCACGCTCGTCGGCCAGCCAGTCGATCTCTGGCAGGCGGAGCTCGTCGAAGCGGCCGGCGGCGCCGCGGATGCGGAGCGAGGCCTCGCCGCCCACGGCGTCGACCGCCGCGCGGAAGGCGTCGGTCACGCTGGTGTTGGCCAGCCGGATGGCGACCATCACCGCCACGCCGACGGCCACGCCGAGCACCGCGGCCGCGGACCGCGCCTTGCCCCGGCCCAGCGAGCGGAGGATGAACTGCCTAAAGAGCCTGAGGAGCGGCATGGCCTTGGCTCACGCTGGGCGGCTGGTTGGTGGGGCCCGCCTCGCCGCCGCCGGGGGCGGGCGTGTCCTGCAGCAGGCCGTCGCGGATGCCCAGCGTGCGGCTGGCGTAGGCGGCCGCCTCGTCCGAGTGGGTCGCCATCAGGATCGTTAGCCCGCGCGACCGGTTGAGCTCCGCCAGCAGGTCGAGCACACGCCGGCCGTTCTCGCTGTCGAGGCTGCCGGTCGGCTCGTCGGCGACCAGCAGGCGGGGCTCGATCGCCACGGCGCGGGCGATCGCCACGCGCTGCATCTCGCCGCCCGAGAGCTGCGACGGGAACGACCGCTCTTTGCTGGCCAGCCCGACCTCGTCGAGCGCGGCGCGGGAGCGGGCGGCCGACTCGCCGTCGGCGACGCCGTCCAGCAGCAGCGGCAGCGCCACGTTCTCCGCGGCGGTGAGCGTCGGCAGCAGGTTGAACGCCTGGAAGACAAAGCCGACGCTCCGGCGCCGCACGCGGGCCAGCGCCTCGTTGGTGAGGCGGTCAAGCCGCTCGCCCTCCAGCAGCACCTGGCCGTCGGTCGGCCGGTCCATCGCGCCGGCAATATGCAGCAGCGTCGACTTGCCGCAGCCCGACGGCCCCCGCAGCGCGACAAACCCGCCCGCCTCGACGCCGAACGACACGCCACGCAGCGCGTGGTAGCGGGCGCCTCCTTCGCCGTAGTGTTTGTGGACGTCGGTGATTTCTAGCTGCGGCACGGCGGGGCTTGGGGTGTTGGCTGTTGGCTATCGGCTGTTGGCTATTGGCAGTTGGCTGTTGGGTGTTGGCTGCTGGCTATTGGCTTGGACGCTGCGATTTTGTCGGCCAGGGCCAGGCCGCTGAGGTAGGCGCCTTCGACGCGGGGGCCGCCGCACCAATCGCCGCAGGCGCCGATCCGCTTCGCCGCGTCGTACAGGCAGCGATCGGGCAATGGCTCGGCCGGCAGGGCGTACCGCCAGCGGTGGGCGCTCGCGTATTCCGGCTTGGGGAGCTCGACGCCCGTGGCTTCGCCGAACGCGGCGAGCAACTGGCCGGCGGCGGCGGCGGGCTCTCGCTCGATGTGGGCGTCGCTCCACTCGGGCGAGGCGTGCAGCACCCACGCATCGGCGCCCGGAGTCGTGTCGCGGCCCGGTTTGCTGCTGTTCCGCGCCACCCACGACAGGGGCGACCCGTGCACAAACGCCCCGTCAAAATCTAGCGGCAACCGCTCGGCGAACGCCGCCATCACGGCCCAGCAGCCACGCATCTGCACGGCCCTGGCGGCGGATGCCAACGCCGGCGTGGCGGCCAGCAGCTGGGCCGCTTGCGGCGCAGGCGCGGAGACCACCACGGCCTCGTACTCACCCAGCGGCTGGCCTTGGTCGCTAGCGAGGCGCCAGCGGCGTTCGCCCTCGACCCACACCGGCGGCGCGCAGCGCGTCTCTAGCCGCACGTCGAGCCCGCCGGCGAGCTCACCGCACAGGGCGTTCATGCCCGGCGTGCCGACGTGGCGGGGCTGCTCTGCTTTGCCGGCCGGCAGCGCTTGGCCCAGCGACGCGATGCGGCCCCGCCAACGGCTGGCGGCGCCGGCTGCTTCGCAACGCTGGACGAATGCCGCGAACCGCTCGTCGCGTACCGTGAAGTACTGGGCGCCGTGGTCGAAGCGGGCGCCGTGCTCGGTGCGGCGGGTCGCCATCCGCCCGCCGACGCCACGGCTCTTCTCGAAGACCGTCACAGCACACCTACGGCCGTCCAGCGCCGCAGCGCACGCCAAGCCAGACAAGCCAGCGCCGATCACCGCCACACGCTGCCGCGTGCTATCGCCAAGCTCAACGCTTTGCTCGGGTTGTGCTGGCGGACTGGGCAAAACGAGTCGGGGGCTCTCAAACTGCAGCAGGGACCAGCAATGCGGCCGATTCACAGCCGTCAACGAAGCGGCCAAACACTGGCGGTTACTCGCAGGAGTGTAGTCGCCCGTCAAATGAACGGCGAATGCCGCCGGGGCGTCGCGTGACCGTGGTACACTCAGGGCCTGTGACGCACGCCGCCGGCTACGGTCCGCGCTAGCGTGGAACCGCGTGGCGTCCAGCCCGCCTTCCGCTAGGCCGCGGCCGCCCACGCCGCAAAGCCATCCCTCAGGCGCCGCGGCGTCTGCCAACCGCACCAAGAGCCCGCGTGATCGCTTCTGCCCGCCACTTGCAGCCCGAGCTGATGGACCAGCCGGGCATCGACGCCCGCGACCACCGCCAGGCGCTGCGAGGCCTGGCCCGCGTCAACTGGATCAGCGGCAGCGCGGGGCTGCTGTGGCGGCCGATCCGCCGCATCGCCCGGGCCGCGGGCGGCGTGCCGCTGCGGGTGCTGGACATCGCTAGCGGCGGCGGCGATGTAGCGATCCGCTTGTTCCGCCTCGCGGCGGCACGCGGCGTACAGCTAGACATCACCGGGTGCGACATCAGCCAAACCGCCGTCGATCACGCGACGAAAGCGGCGGAGCACGCCGGCGCGGCAGTCCGCTTCGAGCGGCGCGACGCGCTGCAAGACCCGCCGGCTGAGGCGTACGACGTCGTCACCTGCTCGCTCTTCTTGCACCACCTGACCGAGGCGGACGCCGCCGCCCTGCTACGCACCATGGCCGCGTCGGCCGAGCGGGCGGTGCTGGTCAACGACCTTGCCCGCAGCCGCTTGGGCTACGCGCTGGCGCAGATCGGCTGCCGCCTGCTGAGCCGCTCGCCCGTGGTGCACTACGACGGCCCGCGGTCGGTCGAGGGCGCCTTCACCCTGGACGAAGTGCGGCGGCTGTGCGACCAGGCCGGCCTGGCGGGAGCGACCGTCGGGCGCCGGTGGCCGTGCCGGTTCTTGATGCAGTGGGACAAGCCGCCG
>JBCCQL010000348.1:0-4045 GCA_039024355.1 Planctomycetota bacterium | reverse complement strand
GACGCTGCCACGCTTCACCAAGCTGGTGCAGCGGCTCGACGGCGAGTACACGCACCTGTTCGGCGGCAACAGCGACAACCACCTGCAGCTGAACCGTGTGGAGGTCAGCACCACGCTGGCCTGGCCGGTGCTGGGCAACCTCGACACGCCCGTGCTGCTGACACCCGGTTTCGCCTACAACGCGTTCGACGATTCGGCCCTCGACCCGTTCCCGGGCGACGTCTTCGACGCCTACCTGGATGCCGCTTGGTTCCCCCGGCTGAGCGAAGCCGCCACGGCAGAGCTCGGGCTCCGCACCGGCGTGTGGACCGACTTCGACGACGTGAACAGCGACTCGGTCCGGCTGCTGGGCCGCGGCCTGGTGGCCCTGCAGATCAACCCCAACACCGAGCTGCTGGCCGGCGTCGTGTACCTGGACCGCCGGCGGATCAAGCTGCTGCCCGCCGGCGGCGTCCGCTGGCGCCCGGCGGACGGGCTGGAGCTCGACCTCGTCTTCCCGTATCCGGTGGTCCGCAAGCGGCTGAACACGAACGGCCCCACGGTGTGGCGCGTGTTCGTGGCCGGCGAGTACGGCGGCGGCTCGTGGACGCACGCGGACCACCCCAGCGGCTTTGACTACAACGACCTGCGGGTGTCGCTGGGCATCGACTTCCAGACGCCCAGCCAGGTTACCGGCTCGTTCGAGGTGGGATTCGTCTTCGACCGCGAGTTTTATCTGCCCGGCGGCGTCGTGCCGGAGTTCGACGAGACCGTGATGCTCCGCGCGGGGATCAACCTGTAGCGGCCGGCTCATCCCCATCGCTTTGAGGGCGACCGCCTTGGCGACGTCAAACAAACACCGCCCGCCGTGTAGGTTGGCCACCGGCGCGGTGGTGGCGGTCGGCTTCGGCCTGGCCGCGGCGTGTGGCAACGCGTTCGCCCAGGGCGTTGCGCCGGCGCCGTCTACGCCGTGGCCCAATGCCCCGCCAAGCAGCCTGGCGGGAATGGCGGCTGTTTCGCCGGCGGCCGCCCCCGCGAGGGGCGTCGGCGGCACGGCCTGGACCGGGCCGCCCGCCCTGCCGGCGACCAACGCCACGCCGCCCGTGGGCCGCCCGCTGCACGACCCCGCCTTCCGCCTAGCGGAGGCGCCGTCGCTGCCGGTGGCCGACCCGCTGGGGATCGAAGCGCAGCGGCAGACCCAGGACGGACTGCCGCCCGGCACACGCGCCGGGGTCTTTCAGAAGGCGCACTTTGTGGGCAGCTACCTGCCGCGCTTCGAGCCCGACGGCTTGGGGATCGGCGGGCTGGACGCCAGCGTCGTGTTCGGCGTGCCGTTCCCGGAGCGGCGGTCGCCGCTGCTCATCACGCCGCGCTACCGCCTGCTGCTGCTCGACGGGCCCGACTTCACGGACGTGCCGCCGCGCGTGCACGAGGCCGAGGTCGGCCTGAGCCACTTCCGCCGTATCAGCGAGCGGTGGATGTTCAACAGCGCGGTCACGCTGGGCGCCTACGCGGACGACCACAGCTTCGATTCTTCGGACGCCTTTCGGGTGACCGGCCGGGCGCTGGGCATCTACGACATCACCAGCCGCTGGAAGGGCGTCGTCGGCGTCGTGTACCTGAACCGCGCCGGGCTGTCTGTGGTGCCCGCCGCGGGCCTGACGTACGACAGCGGCGCCTTCAAGATGGACCTGATCTTCCCGCGGCCACGCCTGGCGTGGCTGCTGCCGGGCTCGACGCCCACGGCCGGCGACCAGCGGTGGTTCTACGTGCAAGGCGAGATCGGCGGCAACATCTGGGCGGTGCAACGCGCCTCGGGCGCGGGCGACGCCCTCTCCTACGGCGACGCCCGTGTGCTGATCGGCTACGAGCGGAAACTGCTCGCGGGCGTGACCCGCCGCGTGGAGCTCGGCTACATCTTCAACCGCGAGCTCGAGTTCGACAGCGAGGGCTCCGTGTCGGAAATCGACGACACGCTACTGCTCCGCACGGGCGTCACGTACTAGGTAGGCCGGCGGGCGGAGAAGACGTGCGGCCCGCTTCGCCCGCGTACGTCAATCCCGACGCACGCGGTCAGCCCTCGTCGTCGTCCCTTGGCGCCCACGTGAGGCCGTCTTCGCCGACCAGGTCGATCGCCAGGGCGGCGTTGACGCGTCGGCGGTAGACTTCGTCGAAGCCGTATTGCTGCGAGAGGAAGCTGGTCTCCAAGAACTGCTGCCGCAGCTCCGACCGCGTCGCCTGACGCTGCGCCACGCGGACCACGTAGGCGACCGATCGATCGTGGTTCAACGCCGCGCCGAACTTGCCGGGCGCCAGCGAAAACACCTCTTCCATGAACGCCGGGCCGACGGCCTCAAGCGGCACTGGCTCGCTGAGCCTGATCTGAACCCGACGGGCGAACGGCGCGGCGGGCAGCTCGGTGTACCAAGCGAAGGGGTCGGTCTCTGCGACCGAAACCCCCGGCTCGCCGGCCAGGAAGTCTCGCAGCGAGAGCCCTTCTGGCTGCGCCTGCTCGGCGATCTCCTGGGCTCGTTTCAGCGCCAGCTCCGCCGCCTTGTCGAGCTTCCACGCCCGCACAACCTCCTCGCGTACGTCCGCAAGCTCTGGCTCGCTGCGTGGCGTGTCGGAGACCACCACCACGATGTAGCCGTTGCTGAACGCATCGTACGTGACAAACGGCTCGTTGGGCTTCACCAGCTCGCCGCTAGCGACCAGGGCCGTCAGCAGTGAAGACCGCGGGCGGTTTGGGTCGCCCTTGGTCAGCGACTGCGTGCCGCCGATCTCACTCTGGGAGAGCTCTTGCAGAGTTAGGTCGGCGGTCTGGGCGAATTCAAGGCCGGCGGCTTCGGCGAACGCGGTGATGTCGGTCAACGCAGCGGGGGGCTCGACGACAACGGTTGGCTTGCCGTCGGGTCCGAGGGCGTCGATCTGGGCCACGACGTACTTGTCGTACGCCAGCCGGAGCGGGGCGATGAGCTCCGCCATGCGGTCACGCTGCTGCTCGAACGCCTTGCCTTCGGCGATGGTGCGGCGGATGCCGTCGGCCACGTCTTCGAGCGGTTCGTACTCGATGGGCGGCTCAGCAGCCGCGTCTGCCTGGGTGTCGGCTCCGGCGTCGCCGCTCTGCGAGGCCTCATCGCCAGCGGGCATCGCGTTGCCGCCAGCATCCCGTGTGTCTTGCTCCTCGGTCGGGGGATCGGCGGGGCCGAGGATTGCATCGGCCAGCGATTGCCCATCGGCTGGCTCAACGGCCGGGTCCACCTGCAACGCTACGTAGCGGAAGGGGCTCGGCTTGGGGCTGGCGCCCGACTGCCCTTCGGTAGGCTGCTGCGGCGGCGAGGCGTCGGACTCTCCGAGGGGCGTGTCCGCGGCGCCTTCAGACGCTTCGATCCCGGCGCTCGCGGGGTTGGCGTCGGCTGTCTCCTCTGCCGCCTCTTCCTCTGCCGGCTCGCCGCCTGCTGCGTCGTCGCTGTTGGAAGGTTCACCCGTTGGGGCGTCGCCCTCGGCAGAGGGTTCGCCTGCGTCAGCCGCATCGGCCGGGGCGTCGGGCCCCAGGTCGGCTTCCTCGCTCAGCATGCCGCCGCCCAGCAGGTCGCCACCCAGGCCGTCTGGCATGCGGATAAACTGGCTTTTGTTCTCCTCGTAGTAGGCCGCTACCTCTTCGTCGGTGACGGTGGGCAGCAGCTCGTCGGTCAGGGTCGAAAGCTCTGCCTTGGCGTACTGCAGCACCACACGCCGTGGCCGGGCGAAGCCGGGCGTGGGCGACGGCAGCGCGACGCCCACCACATTCTCTGGCGTCGGCACCCGGCCCTTGTGCTCATCGAAGAAGGCCTGCAGCTCTTCGTCGGTTGGGTCCGCCACGTCGGACGTGAAATCCTCGGCACGGATCGCCGCCGCCTCGACAACCACGCGGTCTTTCACCTTCAGCCAGTCTGCCCACTTCTGCTGCGGCATCGTGGTCTCGAAGGTGTACGCATAGCTGTTCAGGTAGTTGCGGGCGAGCAGGGCTTCACGCAGCAGGTCGAAGAAGTAGCCGACGGTCATCGAGCGGTTGCGAACGCGGCGG
>JBCCQL010000347.1:0-4053 GCA_039024355.1 Planctomycetota bacterium | reverse complement strand
GCCAACGCACAAAACCGAAAGTCGGGGCAGGCGATCGGCGTTTCACGGCCGATTTCGCAGACACCGCCGCAAAGGACCGAAGTCTTGTTGAGACGGTCGTTGCGGCGGCGGATGGTCCAAGAATCGCCCGCCCGCGGCAAGGCCGATCGGCCGCACCACCCCGGCGCCACCGGCTTGGCGGCAGCGCCCGCGTGGTACGCTAGAGCCATGGACCAGGCTTTCCTCACCCGCGAGCAGGCACGCGAGATCGACCGCGTGGCGATCACGCAGCTCGGCTACCCCGGCCCCGTGCTGATGGAGAACGCCGGGCGTGGCTGCGTGGACGTCATGGAGCGGATCGGCGTCCGCGGCGGCGTGCTGGTGCTGTGCGGCAAGGGGAACAACGCGGGCGACGGCTTCGTCATCGCCCGCCACTTGGCGATCCGCGGCTACCAGGTGAAAGTCGCCCTCGGCGGCCGGCCCGAGCGGCTGCGGGGCGACGCCCGCACCGCGTTCGACATGCTCACGCCGTGCGGCATCACCATCCTCGACCTGGGCGGCGTCCACGCGGGGGCCATGATCGAAGAGCTGGACGAGCTGTCGGGCGACACCGAGTGGATTGTCGACGCCCTGCTGGGCACCGGCGCCGTAGGCCCGCCGCGGCCGCCGCTGGACGCCCTGATCGACTGGATGAACGCCGAGCGCGCGGCCGACTGGCAGCGGCAGATCTTGGCGGTCGACACGCCCAGCGGCCTCGACTGCGACACCGGCCGGGCGTCCGACGCGTGCGTCCGCGCGACGCACACCGCGACGTTCGCCGCCGCCAAAGTGGGCTTCCGCGAGAAAGCCGCCGCGGCGTACCTGGGCCGCGTCCACGTGGTCGACATCGGCCTGCCGGCGCCGGTGCTACGCCGGGTTCTCGACGGCGGCGCGCAGGCGTGAAGCGGCTTCAGCGCGTTGCGATGGCGGCCACCGCTGCCTAGCCGCGCCTCAGCGGCGTACCAAGAACCAGACCGGTATCGCCACAGCGTAGCAGCACGCCATCAGCATCCCGCCGCACACCAGCGTGGCGAGCAGCCCACCGGCGAAGCCCAGATCCTCTGCTCCGAGGCCAATTGCCTCCATAACGAAGGCGGTAAACAGGCCGCAATAGATCTGGATCAGCGGGTAGAACTGCGTCACCGCAAAAATCGGCGTGCCGATGACAACCGCCCTGCCAAACCGTCGCGTGTAGAGGACGCCCACTCCGCCGATCAGCATCAACGCCACGATGCCGACGAACATACCGAGGCGGCCGCTGTCGGTGGTCCCGCCCCACCCGAACACCGCCGCCACCGGCATGTTGAGCAGCCAGCCGCCGCACCACGCGGCCAGGCGTCGTTTGGACGCCGGCTCAGCCACCGGCGGCCGCTTCGCAGCAGCCGCCTCGTCGGACCGCGGCGACGCGTAGGGGTTTTGGCGATCGGGCGCCATGAGTCCTGGGGCCGGCCGCCTACCAACGGCCCGCTGGGCTGGGGCCGTAGATCACCGTCCTGCCCGCAGAGAAGTCGTGCGTCCGGACGATCGCCTTGATCTGCTGAGCGATCTTCAGCCCGCCCGGCACGCCGGGCTCGATCGGGTTGGCGTAGTCCTCGTCACGGGTGAACAGCACACGCAGGTCGATCACCGGCAGGCCGCGGCGGAACGCCTCGCGCGTGATCCGGTCGTTAAACACCGACAACGCCGCCACCGAGAGCCGCTGGACGTTGCGGTCGCCAAACCGCGGGTCGTAGATGGTGCAGACCGCGACCGGCAGGCCACGCGCCTGCGCGGCGTCGAGCATCTTGGCGTACCGCTTGCCAAACGCCTCTTGCACGCCCGCGAGCTGCCCGAAGGCCTCGGCGGCCGATTCCGCCGGGGCGGTCAGCAGCCGCTGCTCGCCGAGTGCATCGTTGCCGCCGACGCTGATGACCAGGTGCGTGGCGCCCTCGGGCAGACGCCGGAGCTGGAGGGCGACGCCGTCGGTCACGTCGCCGTCGATCGCTAGCAGCGTCGCCTGCCAACCGTCGCCCAGCTGCTCGCGCACCTGGTCGATCACGGCGGGCTTGCCGCCGACGTAGACGCCGTTGTCGAAGATCGAATCGCCCAGCAGCACCACGTGCCCCGCCGGCGCCTGTGCGTAGACCATGGCGCCGCTGTGGGCGAGGAACAGGGCCGCAACAAACAACCAGGACCGCGACATGGGCATAGGGTTCGCCTTTGTGAAAAAGCCCCGCGCCGAGCGGCGGGGCGGGATAGCGGGGCGGCAACGCTCACGCGTTGAGCTTCACGGCGGGGTTGTCGGCGACGTGGACCCACACGTGCACGTGCGGCGCGCCGCGGTAGTGCCAGACGAAGCTAGGCCCCTCCAGCCGCCAGTTGTCCCAGACGCCGTCCTCGCCGATGTCGCCCTGGGCGTAGTAGGCCAGGTGGCACGCGTCGAGTCCGCTCAAAGCGCCGGGTCCGCTCGTACCGCCGGGTCCGTCCGTAGCACCGGGGCCGCTCTGGGCGTCCAGGCAGGCCCTGACCTCTTGGCGGTCGATCTCGCGGTAGGGCTCGAGCAGGACCTTCAGCACGTCCCGCAGGTGGTCCTTCTGGTCTTCGGCCAGCTGAGCAACCGGGATGCCCTGGAACCGGCCCGCGGCGCCTTTGAAAGCCACCTGCCGCTCGCGCGGCATGCCGCGGCGGACCAGGGCGGCCTGCTGCTGCTCCCCGTCCAGCATCTGGTACAGGCCGTTGGCGGCCAGCGCCTGCGGCCAGTAGACGTTGCCCGGGTGGTCCGGCCCCTCGTAAAAGCCATCGGCGTCGTGCCCGTAGAAGATGGGCCCGCCGAAGGCGACATGCTCGGCCGTGTTGCCGTCGCAGCGGATGGTTTGGTGCCGGCCGGTCATGACGAACTCGAACTTGCCGCCGGCGGCCGCTCCGGGGCCGGTACCGGGGTCCGCTCCCGGCGCCGAGGGCTCGCCGAAGATGGCGATGCTGCCCTCCTGCCACCCGCCAGAGTCGTCACCCAACTGCTTGTCGATCCGGTCGATCCACTCGGGGCTGTAGATGCCCTCCATGATCTTGCGGATGATCTCGCGTTGCTCGTCGGTGTAGAAGTCGTCGCTGAGCGTCGGGCGGGTGATCTGCCAGTTGTTCGAGACCCGCGTCCGCAGCAGCCCCCGCCGCGGGTCGACGTGGCCCCAGCCGAAGCAGATGGCCTCCTTCTGCCCGGGGGTGAGCGTCTCGTACAACGCCTTGACCATGGACTCGGCCGCCGGCTGGTTGGCGGCAGTCACAGGCGGGGCAGTCACCGGCGCCGCGTCGGCGGGCCGCGCCCAAAGCTTGCCGGCGGGCAACGCCGACGCGGCCAGCACGCCGCCGCTGGCCGCCAGGAAGTGTCGGCGGTCGACCTGCTGATCGGTGGGGCGTAGCATGCTGCGGCTCCTGTGTGGTGTGGCTTGTTGATGAGGGCGACCCGCCCAGTAGAACGCAACCCCGCCAGACAGGCAAAGTTCTGCCGGGGTCTTGGTGGGCTTCTTACCGCTTGAAGTACGGTAAGGAGGTCGGGGGGATTGCTGGGGATGGAGGGGATGGTCGACTTGCGGCGCGGTCTCTAACGGCTGAACCTACGAAGCCAAGCGAATGCGTTTCAGCGAGGCGTTGCCATACGAAGCTAGCCACGAAATGGCTTTCGCAGAGCTCATTTCGCCGCGGCCGCTTCGCCCCGTGGGCCCGCCATCGCCCCCATCTCCAGCCATCTCCGTATCCCCCTACCGTCTCTTCTGCCGCCTGAAGTACGGTAAGGAGATCGGGGGGATTGCTGGGGATGGAGGGGATGGTCGACTTGCGGCGCGGTCTCCAAAGGCTGACAAGACGGCTCGAAGCGGACGGGTTCAAGCGGAAGCGTTGCCTGGGAAGTTACTCGTGGAATGGCTTTCGCAGAGCTCATTTCGCCGCGGCCTCTTCGCCCCTGAGGCCCGCTATCGCCCTCATCTCCCGCCATCTCCGCATCCCCCTACCGTCTCTTCTGCCGCCCGAATTACGGTAAGGAGATCGGGGGGATTGCTGGGG
>JBCCQL010000346.1:0-4074 GCA_039024355.1 Planctomycetota bacterium | reverse complement strand
GCCCGGCGTGGGGGCCAGCGTGCTAGAGATCAGCCACCGCAGCGCGGCGTTTACCGAGATCATCGAGGCGGCCGAAGCCAACCTGCGCAAGCTGCTCGACATCTCGGACGACTACGCGGTGCTGTTCTTGCAAGGGGGCAGCCGCCTGCAGTTCTCAATGGTCCCGATAAACCTGCTCACCGAAGGCCGGTCCGCGGACTACATCCTCACCGGCTCGTGGGGCAAGAAGGCGTTGGCCGAGGCCAAGAAGGTGGGCAGGACCCGCGTCGCCTACGACGCATCGGAGACCAACTTTGACCGGGTGCCGGACGAGGGCCAGCTAGACCTAGCGCCGGACGCGGCGTACGTCCACTACTGCTGCAACGAGACGATCCAGGGCGTGCAGTTCAACGGTGAGCCCCCCACGCCCGACGGCGTTCCGTTGGTTTGCGACGCGTCGAGCGACTTCCTGCACCGCAAGCTCGACGTTAGCCGCTACGGCCTGATCTACGCCTGCGCCCAGAAGAACGCCGGGCCGGCGGGCGTGACGGTCGTCGTGATCCGCAAAGACCTCGCCGAGCGGTCCAGCGACGGGCTCGCGTCCTACCTGAACTACAACACGCACATCAACGAGAAGTCGCTCGGCAACACGCCGCCCTGCTTCGCGATCTACGTCAACAAGCTGGTGACCGACTGGCTGCTGCAAGACGTCGGCGGGCTGGACGCGATGTTCGAGCAGAACAAGCAGAAGGCGCTCATGCTGTACGACGTGCTGGATGCCAACCCCGGCTTCTACAAGGGGCACGCCCAGCCGCACAGCCGCAGCGTGATGAACGTCACGTTCAACCTTCCCAGCGACGAACTCACCACTGCGTTCCTCGCCGGCGCCAAGGAGCACGGGCTGACCGACCTGAAGGGGCACCGCAGCGTCGGCGGCATCCGTGCGTCGATTTACAACGCGATGCCGGCCGCCGGTGTCGAGCGGCTACGCAACTTCATGGTGGAGTTTGTGAAGTCGCGCGGTTAGCCCCGCGGCGCCGGGGCCGGGGGCGGGGACGCCACGGCTCGCGGGTTGGATTTCTCGCTTTTTTGCTGCCCACTGCCACTGCCCACTGCCGACTCCCATGCCCAGCGTCATTGTTCTGGATGACCTCGCCCAGGAAGGGCTCGACCTGCTCGAGTCTGCCGAGGGCATTACGTACGAAGTCCGCACGGGCCTCAAGGGCGACGAGCTGCGGCAGGCTCTGCGCGGCTTCGACGGCGCCATCTGCCGTAGCGGCGTGAAGCTCACCGCCGAGGTGCTGGAGGGCCAGCCCCGCCTGAGGGCGATCGCCCGCGCCGGCGTCGGCACCGACAACATCGACAAGCCGGCGGCCACCAAGGCCGGCATCGTCGTCATGAACACGCCCGCGGGCAACACGCTCAGCACGGCCGAGCAGACCATCGGCCTGATGCTGGCCATGAGCCGCAACATCGCCGTGGCGAACCAGAGCCTGATCGAGGGCCGCTGGGACCGCAAGAAGTTCATGGGCAAGCAGGTCGCCGGCAAGACGCTGGGCATTGTTGGGCTGGGCCGCATTGGTTTGGCCGTGGCGTCGCGGGCCCAGGGGCTAGAGATGGACATCGTGGGCTACGACCCGTTCATGTCCGAGGAACGCGCCCACCAGCTCGGCATCGCGCTCGCACCCACCGTGGCGGACATGCTGCCCAAGGTCGACTACCTGACCGTTCACACGCCGCTGACCGACGAGACGCGCAACCTGATCGACACCGCCGAGGTCGAGGCGATCAAGCCCGGCGCGCGGCTGATCAACTGCGCCCGGGGCGGCATCTTCAACGAGGCCGCGCTGGCCGCCGGGCTAGAGTCCGGCAAGCTGGGCGGCGTGGCGCTGGACGTCTACCCCGAGGAGCCCTGCACGGCGAGCCCGCTGTTTGGCATGCCGGGCGTCGTGTGCACGCCGCACCTGGGGGCCAGCACCGAGGAAGCCCAGACGCAGGTCGCCGTCGAGGCGGCCGAGCTGGTCGTCGGCTACCTGACGACCGGCGCCATCAAGTGTGCGGTGAACGTCGCGGCGCTCGACCCCAAGACGCTCGAATCGCTCCGCGGTTACCTGGACGTCGCTTATCGCCTGGGGCGGCTGGCGGCGGGCATGACGCCCAGCGGGCTCACCAGCTGCCGGCTGCTCTACCGCGGAGAGATCGCCAGCCGCGACACCAACGTGCTCACCTCGGCGTTCTCCGCCGGCCTGCTCGAAGGGGCGATGACCGAAGAGGCGAACCTGATCAACGCCGAGGTGCTGCTCAAGGAGCGTGGCATCGACATCATCGAGCAGTCCCGGACCGACCTGGGCGCGTTCAGCTCGTCGATGACGGCCGAGGTGGCCGCCGGCGGCGCCTCGCACCGGTTTGTGGGCACGCTCTTCGGCCAGAACATGCCACGGCTGGTAGGCGTCGACGAGTTCCGGCTGGAGGCCTACCTGGACGGCTGCCTGCTGATCTTCCAGCACCAAGACGTGCCGGGCATCATCGGCCACATCGGCACCGTGCTTGGGGCCCAGGGCGTGAACATCGCCCAGATGGCTGTGGGCCGGGCCGCGCCGGGCGGCGGCGCCATCGGCATCCTCAACGTCGATGGCGAGCCGACTGCCGAGGCGCTCGACGCGGTCCGGGGCCTTGAGGGCATCGACTCCGCGAAGGTGGTCCACCTGCCGGCCGCCGGGGCGTCGCCCAGCTGGCTGGGCTGATCGCCGGTCCCGGGTCAGACGGCTGTCGGCGGCCGTGTGATCGTTCTTGCCTGCGCGACCGCTCCACGGCACAGCTTTTCTCTAGCCGTCAGCGGGCGCCTGCTTTAGCGGACCGGCCTGCCTGGCCGAAGAGGCGGCTAGGCCGGCGGCGGCGCTTCTGTCTGCACCGCTCGGCCCCCTCCCCGGCGCCACGCCGCCCGCGAAACCCCGCCCGCGAGTCCCCCATGCCTCAGGCACCCGCCGCCGACGCCAGCGCCAAGCACGACCTGCTCGTCCAGCACGTGCAGTCGATCCTCACCGGCAGCCCGTACCTCGAATCGACGCATCTACGCGTCGAGGCCGAGGGCGGCGCCATCCGTATTCATGGCAATGTCGGGACCTTCTTCGAGAAGCAGATGGCGCAGGAGGCCGTGCGCCGGATCGACGGCGTGGACCGCGTCGAGAACCTGCTTGAGGTCAACTGGCGGTGAGCGGGCGGCGCCGAGCGGCGTGGCCACGCCGCAGGGTTTCTCCAGGCGTGCCCGGCGGCGGCCGATCGCGTGAAAAAGCGTCGCCGCCACGCCCCGGCCTCACGCGACGCGTGCCGCGGGATCGATCTGCTTGGCAGGGGCCGCCGCTTTGGGCGGGCCCGCGTCACCCACCCACGGGGCCGGCCGATGCAGATCGATACTCGGGTTGCAGCGCGGTCCTGGCCCCGTCGGCCGCTGCACACCGGCGCTGGTGGGCTGGTCTTCCTCGCGGTGCTGGCAGCGGGGCTGCCGCCGGCCCACGCCATTGGGCCCTGGAACGTGCCGAGCAACTGGCGGCAGTTCTGCGGCGCCGGCAACGGCCCCGGCTTCCACGCGCCGATGATCCAGGCAGACCCGTGCTTCTCGGGCTCCGAGGCCAAGCCTGTGTTCTTCACCCCGTACCCGCCCAGGCCCAGCGCGTACGGCGGTGGTTTCTGCGGGTCGATGTCTACGCTGCACAGCCTGCCGCCAGCGGCGTACGCCGCTGCGGGCCATCCGGCCGCGGCCTACCCACACGGCGTGCACGACCCTTCCGTGGGGCACGGCGTGACGCCCCAGCCGGTTCACGCTCCGGTTTACGCCCCGCCGCAACCGGTCTACCGACCGGCGCCGCCAGCGAGGGTGGCGCCGAGCCCGGCCGCTGCCCCGGCGCCGCAGCCGCCCGCCGAGCCGGCGTCGCCCAGCGACGTCCCCGCGCCTGAGGTGCTGCCGCTGCCGAGCGTGTGACAGGCGCTTGCGTTCGACTGGCGGGGGCGTGTTGCCGGGCTACTGCTCGGCGGAAGTCTCTTCGGCTGAAACGCAGTAAAGGTAGGCGTCGGACCGCAGCAGCAGGTCGCCGCCGG
>JBCCQL010000345.1:0-4075 GCA_039024355.1 Planctomycetota bacterium | reverse complement strand
GCCGGCCCCGCCGCGGCCACGTGTCTCGGCCGTCGATTGAACGTGGCGCCCGACCCCAGGCTGCCGCTACGCCCCGGGAGTCTGGCCGCCACATGCCACCGCCCGCCCGGCCGCTGCCGACAACGTTGATCGCCCTGCTGGACAAGCTCGCCGCGTCGGCCGAGACCAGCGACTGGGCGGCACGCACCCGCCAAGCCGTCGAGCAGGCGTGCGCCGAGCCCGGCGGCGCGATCGACGTCGGCCCGATGCTCAGCAGCCTGTCGCGTGAGGGGCTCCACCTGGCCGACGGGCTTCGCGACACGCGGCTCGCCATCACCCTGCGGCGGGCTTGCTACGCGGTAGATCGCCGGGCGGCGGCGTGGCGGATTGTTGTGCAGCTGGAGGCGCGTGAGGCGACCGTCGTGGCCCGGGCCGCGGGCGCCGACACCCGGCTGCGGCGGCGCCTCGCGGAGGTCTACGCAGCCACGGCCAGCGACGCCCCGGCCGGCGAGGCGTGGCGGGATTACCTGCGGGTCGATCGGCTCAACAGCGTGCTGCACCGCGGCCCGCCGGGTCGCGGCGCTTCGCGGCAGGAAACGCAGGCCGCCCTGGCGGCAGAGATCCTGCGGCGGATCGCGCCCGGGGCGATGAACGCCCCGCAGCGGCGGTTTGTTTCTGCCGGGCCCATCGCCGCGCTCGGCGACGAACTCCGCGACTGGGGCGCCCCGCCCACCGACACGGCCCGGCTGCTGGCCAGCCTCGAAGCGTACGAGGCCGACAGCCGCCCGGCGCTGGGCACGCAGATCGCCGTGCAGGCGGAGCGGCTGGGCGAGTCGTCCACCGGGCTGCACCGCGAGCTGGCCGAGGCGATCGAGCAGAACTACCGCAACGCCAACCTCAGGGTGGCGGTCAGCGGTGCTCTGCTCGACCGCTTCTTGCCGGCGCCCGCCCCGCAGACGGACGCGGTCAACGACCGCATCGCCGGCGCGGTGGTCCGCGGCCGGGCGTCGACACGCACCACGCTGGGCGTGCGGCTATTGCCCGACCCGTTCCAGTGGCGCCTGGGCATCGAGGCGCGCGGCGTCACCAGCTCCCGCACCTTCTCCCGGCCCGGGCCGGTCGTGCTGCGGAACCGGTCGGAGGCCAGCTTCGTCGCGCGGAAGCTGCTGACGGTCGGCCCCGCCGGCATGGCGGCGGCGCCGGCCGTGTGCAACGCTTCGAGCCGCACGCGGCTGATGAACGTCTCGAGCGCGTACGACGGCGTGCCGCTACTGGGCGGCGTAGTCCGCGGCCGGGCCCACAGCGAGTACCGTTCGCGGCGTGGGCTGGCCCGGCGGCAGACCGAGGCCCGCATCGCCCAGCGGGTGAGCCGCTCGCTCGACGAGCAGTCGGCGCCGCTGCTCGACCGGCTCCGCCACGGGTTCACAACACGGGTGACCGGCCGGGCGGAAGCCGTGGGCATGCGTGTCGAGCCCGTCGAGATGCGGACCACGGACACCCGGCTGATCGCCCGGCTGAGGCTGGCCGGCGACGGGCAGCTGGCCGCCCACACGCCGCGCAACCGGGCGCCGGCCGACAGCCTGGCCAGCGTCCAGGTGCACGAGTCGGTGTTCAACAACGCCATCGCCGGCCTCGGCCTCAGCGGGCGTCGGTGGGACCCGGCGGAGCTGGTTGCGCACCTGCGTGCCAAGCTGTCGCTGCCCCCGGCCGGCGACACGGCGCCGACGCCCGAGCCGCCGCCCGCCGTGCGGGGCAAGACGGTGCGGATCGCCTTCGCGGCGGAAGACCCCATCCGGCTGGTGCTGGCCCAGGGGCGGGCGGAACTGATCCTGGCGATCGAGGAGCTGGCGATCGGCGCCGAGCGTCACCGCCGGTTCAAGGTCCACGCGTTCTACTCGCCCCAGGTCGATGGCCTGCGTGCCCGGCTGGTTCGCGATGAGGGGCTGCACATCGAGGGCCGCATGCGGACGGGCCGCCGGCTGAAGCTGCACGGCGTCTTCACCAACGTGCTGAGCGAAGACCGCACCATCCCGCTGCTCGCCCCGCCCGCGGGCGATGACCGCCTGCGGGGGCTGATGCTCACGCAGATGGTCATCGCCGACGGCTGGCTGGGCATGGCCCTAGGCCCGGCGGGGCCGGCGGATCGCGTAGCGTCGGTCGGCCGGTACGTGCGATGAGGCGTGAGACGCCGCGATTCCGTGCCGGTCAACCCTGCAGCGGATGTTGAGTTGGCTGCGTCAGCTCACGAGCCGCTGTAGCCCGCGTGCTTGTGGCCGTGCCGGCGGAAGAAGCCCACGGCCGCTACGGCGCTCAGCATGGTCAGGCCGAGCGCGGCCGGCTCCGGGACGATAAGCACCGAGTCGAGCACCACCATGTAGGCGCCGCCCGTGCTGTTGGGCGCCGAGCGGACGTTGCCGATCACCCGGCCGTCGGTCGGCACAACGGCGGTGACGGTCGCCGTGACCGTGGGCGCCACGGCTTGGTTGGCGGCCCCGTCGACCAGCACCTCGATTGGCGCCCCGTCGCCGTCGACCAAGCCAAACAGGTTGAAGCCGCCGGTCTGGCTGTAGGTGATCGTGATCTTCGAGCCCGGGATCAGCGTCGGCAGCTCGAAAAAGTCGACGTCGTCGCCCTGCTGGCTGACCGAGCCGAAGACCGACGTGGTGTCGAGCCCCAGCTTGTCCGCCAACGCCGCGTCATCGGCGAAGTCCCCCAGGCCACCGGCCGCGAGGTCGCCCTCGATCACCATCATGCTGGCCGCCGCCGGCGTGGCGGCCAGCAGGCCCGCGGCGAGGGCCACACCGGCAACAACGGCTGCGGGAAGAGTCGGCGCCGGGCGGCGGGCGGGCGGGCACTTCGGCTGCATCGCGTGGGTCATTGCAGGGCCTCTCCGGGCGGGGCGGGCACGAAAAAACCCCGCGTTGCAAGACCCTCGCACACCAATCGGTGGGCGACGAGGGATCTGGCAACGCGGGGTCTTGGCTTAGGTCTGGCTCGTAGCGGGGGGAGCGGTCGCGACTTGGAGCAAACGAAGAATACCGGATGCACGCCGCCCGTCAATCAAAATCTGCCGGTCTTTTCCCCGGAGGCACGTCGGGGCTGCCAGCGGGCGGAGGCTACTTCAGCAGCTGCGCGGCGGCGGGCAGGCTCCGGCCGAGCCGCCCCAACGGCGAGGCGCCCGCGCCCAGCCCCGCGGCAAGCTGCTCGATCGCCCCGCTGGGCCCGTTGACCAGCGGCGTGACCCGCGCGGCGACCGCGGCGATCTCCTCGTCGAACCGGGCCAGCTGCTCGTCGACTTCTGCCTGCGTCGCTGTCAGCAAGCGGCCCGCCTGCGCTTCGGCGATGTCTGCCACCGCCGTTTCTACGGCCTGCGAAACGGCCGGGCCGAGGTTCGACCACAACGCCCAAGAAGGCTGCTCAAGGGTGCCGCCGACGCTGAGGCGCGTCACCAAGCTGGGCATCTGGTCGAGCTGCCGGGCGACCGCGTCGCGGAGGCTCGCGTTGATGCCGCTTGCTGGGCTGCTCGCCGGGCCACGCTGCGGGGTGACCGCTAGCTGCTGCTGGATTAGCTGCACGTCGCCCGACAGGGTGTCGCCCTCGAGCAACAGGCTGACGCTCAGCGACGCCGGGCCGCCGTCCACGGCCATCGCCAGCCCGCCAGCGCCCAGCCGCAGCGCGGGCAGGCTTAGGCCGTCGCAGTCGGCCAGCAGCTCGTCGCGTGGCGTTGGGCCCGTCCGGTCGAGGATCGCGCGGAGCTTCAGCGGCACGGCGCCGGAGGCTGTCAGGCTGAGCGTGGCCGGCTGGCCGTGCAGCGTGGGCTGCGTTGTGAAGTCGGTCAGCGTGCCGGCGAGCTCCACCGGCCGGCCGCCGATGCGTGCGGCGCCGCTGATCGTGAGCCGTTCTACCAGCACGTCGGGCCGCCGCTCGAGCCCGGCGAAGAGCACGTCGACGCCGCGGCTGCGTTGCGGGGCCGCCCCGCCGCTGCCGGCCGGCGCCATCCGCCGGACCCAGCGGAGCCAATCGATGAGCTCGGCCATCGGCCCCGCCACTTCTTCGCCCAGCAGGTAGGCGGTGAGCGATGAGGCGTCGATCGGCG
>JBCCQL010000344.1:0-4077 GCA_039024355.1 Planctomycetota bacterium | reverse complement strand
CCTCCAGCAGCTTTTCGCCGAGCAGCAGCGTGTAGCCGGCGCCGTCTTGCAGGCCGAGCTGCCGGACGCTGCTGTTCAGGAAGAGCACCCCGGTGTTGTCTTCGTCGATTGGCGCCTCGGTGTGGTGGTGCACGCCCGCGTAGCTGCTGCCGGGGTAGTAGTCTGACGGGCTCGACGGGCACAGCAAGAGGCGAATGATCGTCTGCCGGACGGGGTCGTTACGCTTGTGGTAGGCGCCCACCGCGGGGTCGAGCTTCCGGTAGCGGGCTTGCTCGCCGAGGTACGGGAGCACCCGCGCAATCCAGCTGATGTGCTCACCGTTGGGCAGGTTCTCGACGGGGCCGGTGGGGTTGGTCGTGCCGGCGGGGAAATGCTCGTGCGCCTGCTCGTAGTTGTGTACCGCCAGCAGCGTTTGCCGGAGCTGGTTCACGCAGGCCGACCGGCGGGCCGCCTCGCGGGCTGCCTGGACGGCCGGCAGGAGCATGGCGATCAAGATGCCGATGATCGCGATCACGACCAGCAGTTCGACCAGCGTGAAGCCTCGGCGGCGGGCGGCGGTCATCGGGGCGCTCCTTGGGCGGGGTCGGCCGGGGGATCGAGCGTCAGCGTGCGGGTCAGCTGCGTGGCGCGGGCCTCGCCCGGCGGCATCCGTACTCGGCAGGTGACCTTCAGGGCGTCGCCCACACGCTGGACTTCAATCGCGGCCTCGGCGTCGAATGCTACGGGGCCTACGGGGCCTACGGGGCCTACCGGGGCTACGCCTGCGGCCTGCGGCTTAAACGCCTCGGCGCCAATGGCCCACACTTCGCCGGTGTAGCCGGGGTCTTGCCGCAGCTGCGCCGCCGCGCGGCCCAGGGCGGCGTGCATCAGCCAGTCCGCCTGGGCCTGCTGGTGCAGGCGGTCTGTCGCCTGTCGCCGGCGCATGGCCTCCATGGTCCAGCTGGCGGTCAATGACCCCGCCACGACGATCAGCGTCATGACGACGATGATGGTGAAACCATCGGGCCGCGAATGGCTACGCCTGCGTTGCTTCACGGCTGCGCCTGCTGGGTGAATGCCGCGTCGCGGCCGACGGCGATCTGGATACGGAGCGGCGTGGCGGCTGGGGCGCCGGCTTCGGCCGGGTTGGGGGTTGGCGGTGCGGCGGTGAGGGTCAGCTCCGCCAGGTCGCCCACGCCCGTGGTTGGCTGCGCGAGCTCGAGCTTCGCGCCCACCGGCAGGCGGAACCGGGTCCGCGGCCCCGCCGGGCCGGCGATGCTCCGCTGCCACGAACCTGTCCCGGCCGCGTCGGCACGCGTGTAGCGGATCTGTTGGCCGCTCGCGTCTTGAACGACGATCGAGCCCGACGCGGCGTCAAATTCGACGCGGGCGCCCTCGTGGCAGTCACGCCGCAGCGTGGCGATCAACAGCGTTGCCTCGGACCCGCCCTGCTCGGCCCCGGACAGCGTCTGGTCGAGCCGCAGCAGCGACGCCAACCCCGTCACGGCGATTGCCAGGATGACCGATGAGACCGTGAGCACCAGCACCACCTCGACCAGCGAGGCGCCTCTCGCTCGGCTGCGGCTGCGGCTGCGGCGGCGGGGCGTCGGCACGGCGTGGCTGGCTGTCACGGCGCCGCCCCCTCAACCGGGTAGAAGAACGCGGCAAGCGTCCGCGAGGCTGGCTCTGCCTCGGGCACGGCCCGCCACGTGATGCGGAGCACGACGCGCTGCGCGGGTGGTTCGCCCGCTGGGCGGTAGGCGCCGACGTCGGCGGTCAGCTCTGCTTCGGCCAGTCGTTTTGTCGCGGGCTCGTCGATCGGCAGGCTGGTTTGGTGCAGCGCTTCCCGGGCCGCGGGGCTCAGCGTGGCGAGCCGCTCCATGGCGTTCTGCAGCGTGTGGCTGGCAACGGCCCGCTGCCCCGCCAGGCGTTGCTGTGCCTTCAGGGCTACGGCCGCCTGGGCGACGAGCGTGAGCGCAACGCCGAGCATCACCGCGCTGATGGCTACCTCGAACAGCAGGCTGCCGCCGCGTAATTTTTGGGTGCGATGGGCTTTCATGCTAGCCGCGAGATCAGGGTTACCAGCGGGACAAACAAACCGATCACCACCCAGCCGACGACCAGGCCTAGGGCGATGATGACGGCCGGGAACGCGGTGTGCAACGCTAGCTGCCACCGCGTGGCAGACCGGCTGTTGGCCTGGTCGGCCAGGCCGTACAGGGCCCACGGGAGGTTGCCCGCCCGCTCGGCGGCGTGCAGCAGCGGTTGCTCCTTCGCGTGCAGGAGCCCGGCGTCTAGCAGGGCCTCGCGCCAGTCGACGCCCTGCTCGGCACGGCGGCGTGCGTCTTGCAGCCGCGACGCAATGTAGCTCGACGCGTACGCCGGGCGGCCGGCGGCGAGGCGCCCCAGCGCAGCCTCGAGCGGCAGGCCCTCCTCGATCGCTATCGCCAGCAAGCGGAGCACCTGCGCGCGGTGCCGCCCAAAAAACAGCCGGTCGAGCAGCGGCTGCAGCGGCTCAAGGCCGACCAGGTAGAGCAGCCACACGACGAAGGCTGCAAGCATAAACAGCGGGGTAAACGTCGCCAGCAGCACGCCGCCCCCCAGGTCGAAGAACAGCCCGGCTGTGGCGATCAGCGCTTGCGTCGCCTGCGGGAGTTTGACTTCGAAATCGTCGAAGATGGTGCGGAACTCTGGGACGATCTGGATCAACAAGAACAGGACGACCGCCGCCATCATCCCGCACAGCAGCAGCAGGTAGCTCAGGCGGCCCACGATGCCAAGCCAGGCGTCGGCCGTGGCGGAATCGTCGCTAAGGTCCCGCACGAGGATGCGTTGGTCGCCCTGCCCCGCCAGGGCCGCGAGGCCTTGCGCGGAGCGAGGGAACGTGCTGCGGTGCGTGGCGATCGCAGTAGGTGTGTCGCCGCCGGCGGCCAGGGAGCGGCCGAAGGACTCGAACCGCCGGCGGGCGCCGCCGCTGAAGCGGTCACGCCCCAGCTCGGCCGCCAACCGCATCGGCTGCCCCACCGCGGCGGCGCCGGCGACCAGCGACCAGGCCGTCTTCCGGTCCTGCGCGCGGCGTGCCTGGACCAGGTCGAGCAGGGCGTAGGCGATGATGAACGCCAGGATCAGCGACGGCAAAAACGCGATTGCCAGCAGCGTCAGCACGCCGTAGGCGATCATCACCCACGACAGCAGCAGGACGGTCAGGTGCGTGGCGTCGCCGGGCTCGGGCCCGCGGGCGCCGTACGCCAGCCGCAGCGACGCCCGCGTGGCCAACCCGGCGGGCAGCAACGCCAAGCCCGCGAGCACGATGCTGGTGATGTCGACTTGCACGGTGGTCTACTGGGTTGGCTACGGTTTTAGCCCGAGAGCCCTCTGAGCAAGCCAAGCAGCGGCTGCATTAGGGCCGATAAGGTGAAGCCCGTGACGCCGCCGATCGTCACCAGCAGGCAGGGCCCAGCGACGCTGCGGATAAACGACAGGTAGTCTTCGATCTGCTGCCGGTAGCTTTCGGCGGCTTCGCCGATGGCGCCCGGCAGGTTGCCGCGGTGCTCACCCCAGCGGACGGTTGTTGTGAGCATCCGCTCGATGTGGATCGAGTCTGCAAAGGCGGCCGACAGCGTCTCGCCCTGCTCGCAGCGGACCGCCGCTTTGGCTACGGCGGCGGCCAGGCTGCGGTTGCCCAGGGCGGCGGCCGACCCCCGCAGCGCCGCCGGCAGTGGGGCCCCGGCGGCAAGGTAGGCCGACAGCTGCTCGCACAACGCGTGGTGGCTGACCCACACCCAGAGCGTCCCCAGCAGCGGCACGCCCGTCGCCAGCCACTGCAGCACGCCCCGCAGCGGGGCTATGGCCCAGAGCAGCAGCGTGACAAGCAACCCAACGCCGACGACCAGCGCCGCCTTCGGCAGCACGGCGGCGGTGCGGAATAGCAGCTCGGTGCTGAAGGGCACCTCGAGCTCGAACTCTTCAACGATGCCGGCGAACTGCGGGAGGATGGCAACCGCTACAAACGCCGCTAGCCCGAGCGCGAAGCACAGCACCATCGCCGGGTAAATCAACGCCGAGACGACCCGGCGGCGGACGTCGCCCCGCGTGGCT
>JBCCQL010000343.1:0-4087 GCA_039024355.1 Planctomycetota bacterium | reverse complement strand
GTGAAGGGTGAAGGGTGAAGGGTGCGTTGCGCCATATTGGCGTGCGTGGCGGTAAAATCGGGTCTACAATCCGATAGCCTTCTATCAAGCGCCTTCCACCTAACGCCCAGCGCCTGCCACCTGTCACTCTGCATGTCTGAAACCCGCCACGCGCAGCTCGTCTCTTGGCTCGAAGACCAGGGGCACAGCGAGGCCGAGATCGCGAAGGTCTTGGCGCGGGTCGACGACTACGACCGCCGGACGGTGCACGAGTCGGTCTTCGACGCGATCGACTCCGGTTCGCTCGACCTGGAGTCGATCGTCCGCGAGGCGCTTGACGGCGGCGGAGAAGGCGCCGGTGACGGGTGAGGACGTGCCCGGCCGCGGCTCACGCGCCGGGCTCGGTCTCGTTTGCCCAGCGGGCGGCGCCGCGGATGGCCATCGTGCGGGGGTCTTGCACGAACGCGACGATGCTCAGCGGCGTGCCGGCCCGCAAAGCAGCGGGAGCGTCTGTGCCTGCCGGCGCCGCGATCGTCAGCCGGCCCGAAGCTGCTCGCCCCGCGGCGTTTGGCGCCAGTTCGAGCGGCTGCAGCTCCATCGCCCGCACCACGCCGACGTGCGATAGCCGGCGGCCGGCGTTCTCGCCACGCGTGACGTCTTGGGGCGGGGCGTCCTGCACCAGGCAGGCGACAAGCCGGTCGCCCGGCCGGGCGTTCGCCACGCGGTAGCTCACGCGGTAGGCGCCCGGTGTGTCTGTAGCCGCGGCGTCAATCGTCACACGCGTTGCCGGCGGGCCCTGCAACGCGCCGCGGATCGCCCGGCCGGCCGCCGCGCGGTTTGATCCGGTGAAGCCCAGCGCGTCGCCGTTGACAATCATCTGCGGCGTGTACACCCGCCGCGACCCCGCCACGCGGGCGTACGCCTGCTGCCGCTGGGTGAAGCGGGCGGCCGAGAACGGGTCGGCCCAGCCCAGCGAGTTCCAGTAGTCGACGTGCATCGACAGGGCGTACACCGGCAGCCGCTTCTTCTCGGCCAGCTCGGCGATGGTCACCAGCAGGTCGTCGGCGGGCGGGCACGAGCTGCAGCCCTGCGAGGTGAACAGCTCAACCACGGCAAAGCCCGGCGCCGCCTTGGCCGGGCCGCTCTCCGGCGTGGGTGTTTCCGCCACGGCCTGGGCCGAAGCACTCGGGCACCACGCCGCGTGGCACAGCAGTGCGAAGCCGATCACCAGAATCTTGCCGGCGGGTAGTGGCAGCGTTGGGCTCACGGGCATGGCGGTCGGGCTCCAGCGGGCAGGCGGCACAACAGGCGGATCGCCAGAATAGTAGAAGCCCGCCCAACGGCCGACCGTGCCCCACCGCACACAAGCGGACAGCGTCATGCATCGCGTTGCGCGACGCGTGGCCGGCTAACGCTGTTCCATGAACTTGCCGCAGCCCGGGCACTTGGCGTACCACATGGGCACGGCCATGCCGCACTCGCACTTGATGTTGTGCCGGATGACCGACGAGCCGAGCAGGCTGCCGCTGGTGCTGGAGTCCTGCACGGTGGGCTCGTCGTCGAAGACCGAAGAGCTGGACGGGTCGATCGCCGGCGCCGCGTTGGCCGCCCGGTTCTCGCCGATCACCGCGTCGCGGTACGCCTTGCTGGCCGACTCGTTGCTGAGGGCGGCGGGCACCTGCACCACCACCTGGCCCTTGCAGTGCGGGCACAGCCCACGCTTGCCGGCGTACTTGTCCTTGACCTTGAAGCGGTGCCCGTGCGGGCACTCAACCCGGATCCCCATCGTGGCTACCCCCAGTCAATTTCAGCCCGTCGATTTCAGCTCCGTCGGTTTAGCTCCGTCGGCTAAAGAACGCTTCGGTGGCAGGCGCATGCCATGCACGAGCCAGCACGCTCTCACCGCTTCGCCGCGTCGGCGGCCTGGCGTCTTGGGTGGCGCCTGTGGCGCGTCGCACCGTTGGCGATGCTAGGAAAAGTGTGGCCGGCGCGGGCTTGAGACGTCGCGGGCGGCCTGCCTGTGGGAACGAGCGTAACGCCCCTGCCGAGCGGTCGCAAGAAAGATCGCCCTCCGCGAAGCGGGCACGCCGGGCGTTGCGGCGGTGGGGCGAATCCGTGATTGTTTTCACAAAGCCCGCCCGCCCCGGCGCCGGCGGCCGGCGTGTCGGTTATTGTCGAAGAAACTGCCGCCTGCCGTCCGGTCTTCCGCCGCGTTGTTTCCCCCGCCCCGTCCGCCCCGCCCCGTCCTCCGCTGCCCCATCACCGACTGCCCTGCCGTGCCGCTGCACCTGCCCGAAACCAGCCAGCGTCGCCCGCCCCCCGTGGCACGGAACGCTTCGCTCGCGTGGCCCGTGGCGTTGGCAGCGGTGGTATGTGTTGCGCTGCTGATCGCCGGCGCTGGGCCGCGGGTGAGGGGGTTGCTCGGCGCCACGGGGTGGGCGGTCGCGGGGTCGCTGGCCCTTGCTGTGCCGCTGGGCGGCTGGCTGGGCGTCTGCATCGCCAAAACCCGGGCGCCCGGCCGACGCGTGGCGGTGTGGCTGCTGGCGGCGCAGGTCTTCCTGCCGCTGTACGTCCACGCCGCGGCGTGGAAGGCGGCCTTCGGCCAGCTCGGCTGGTGGACGCAGGGCACGGCCGGCGCCGGGCCCGTCGACCCGCTGCTGGCCGGGCTGCCCGGCGTGGCGTGGGTGCACGGCTTGGCCGCGGCGCCGTGGGTGGCGCTGATCACCGCGGCTGCGCTGGCCACGGTCGACCGCTCGCAGGAAGAGGCCGCGTCGCTCGACGCCGGCCCGCTTGCCGTGCTGCTGCGGATCACGCTCCGCTACGCCGGGGCGGGCGCCGCGGCGGCTGCTTTGTGGTGTGCCGTGCTGGTTGCCGGCGAGATGACCGTCACCGACCTGCTGCGTGTGCGGACGTTCGCCGAGGAGGTTTACACCCAAGCCGCCAGCGGGTTGTTCGACCGCGGCTCCGGCGGCTACAGCAACGGCTCGAGCGGCGGCGCGGGGCGGCTGCCGGCGTGGCCGCTGGTGTGCGGCGTGGCGGTGCTCACGCTCGGCGGGGCGGCGGCCATGGGCATCATGCGGGGCTGGCTGCTCGGCGTTGGCGGTTTTCGATTCGGCGGGCGGGGCGGCACGCAAACCACGACGCAGGCCGAAGAGCGGCCCGCGGGCACGCCGGCGTGGCGGCTGCCGGCCACAGGCTTCGCGCCGGCCGCCGCGTTGTGGGCGCCCATGCTGCTGCTGGTGGCGGCGCCGGTCGCCAACCTCGCGTGCCAGGCGGGCGTCACGGTCGAGCGCCAGGACGATGGCTGGCGGCGTGGGTGGTCGGCCAGCCGGCTGGCCAGCGAGGTGGTCACCGCGCCGTGGCGGCAACGCCGCGAGTTGGCGGTGACCGCCCAGCTAGGCCTGGGCGTCGCCACGGTTGCCACGCTGCTGGGCGGCGCGGTCGCCTGGTGGCTCTGCCGGTCGGGGGCGAGCCGCACACCGCAGCGCCGCAGCTGGGCGCAGCGTGAATCAGATCCGCCCGAGCCATCGCGAACGTCGCCGCCACGGCCACTGTCATCGCCAGCCCCACCGCCACCGTTATCGGGCTCCTTCCGCCCACGCTCGGTGGCGCCGTGGGCGGCGCTGCTCTGCCTGTCGGCGTGCATGGTGGCGCCGGGGCCGCTGCTGGGCGTCGGCGTTATCCGGCTGCTCAACCACCCGTGGGATTCTCCGCTGGCAGGGCTCACGTGGTTGTACGACCACACGCTGCTCGCGCCGGCGCTCGCCCAGCTGGTGCGGGCGACGCCCGGGGTGGTGCTGATCCTCTGGCCGGCGTTGGACAGCGTGCCGGCCGGGCTGCTGGCCGCCGCCCGCAGCGACGGCGCCAGCCGGCTGGGCGCCCTGGTGTGGGTGGCGGCGCCCGTGCGTTGGCGGGCGATCGCCGTGGCGTGGCTGGCGGCCCTGGCGGTGAGCGTCGCAGAGCTGCCCGCCACGCTGCTGACTATGCCGCCCGGGCCCAGCACGCTGACCGTGCGGGTATTTTCGCTGCTGCACTACGGCGTCGACGGCCGCGTGGCGGGCATCTGCCTGTGTATGCTCGGCGGGTTCACGGCGCTGGCGGCGGCGGC
>JBCCQL010000342.1:0-4097 GCA_039024355.1 Planctomycetota bacterium | reverse complement strand
GTAGCACCTAACGCCGGAAAATGGGTAATGGGGTGGGCGGATGGGGTATTGACGGGCTGGGTTTACGCTTTGCGTTGTTTATGGTTTGTGCTACTTCCCGCATTCCGCATTCGCCATTCCGCATTCAATCCAGCCCTCCCATCTCGTCGCGCTGCGCCTGCCGGTCGTGGTCGATCATCGCGTCGGTCACCATCTGCAGGTCGCCGGCGATGACCTGATCCAGCTTGTGCAGCGTGAGGCCGATGCGGTGGTCGGTCAGGCGGTTCTGCGGGAAGTTGTACGTGCGGATGCGTTGGCTGCGGTCGCCGGAGCCGACGAGCGTCTTCCGCTGGTCGGCCCGCTTCTGGTTCTCGAGCTGCTGGCGGTGGTCGTAGATGCGGCTCTTCAGGACGCGGATGGCCTTGGCCAGGTTCTTGTGCTGCGACTTCTCGTCCTGGCACTGCACGACGATGCCGGTCTCGTGGTGGGTGAGGCGGATGGCGGACTCGGTCTTGTTCACGTGCTGCCCGCCCGGGCCGCTGGCGCCGAACTTGTCCACGCGGTAGTCGTCCGGCGTCAGCTCGATCTCGACGTCCTCCGGCTCGGCCATCACGGCCACCGTCGCCGCGGAGGTGTGCACGCGGCCCTGGGTCTCGGTCTCTGGCACGCGCTGCACGCGGTGGCCGCCGGACTCGTACTGCAGCTCGCGGAAGACGCCCTCGCCCTCGACGCCCAGCGAGATCTCCTTGAACCCGCCCAGCTCCGTGGCGGAGTGGTCCATGATCTCGATCTTCCAGCCCTTCTGCTCTCCGTGCCGCTTGTACATCTCGTACAAGTCGCGGGCGAACAGGGCCGCCTCGTCGCCGCCGGTGCCCGCGCGGATCTCAACGATGCACCGCGTGCGGTTGGCGTCGTCGCCGCCGATGGTCAGGTCCAGCAGCTCGTCCCACAGGGCCTCGCGCTCGGCGATCAGCTCCGGCAGCTCCAGCTCGGCCAGCTCACGCAGGTCCGCGTCCTTGCCGGCGGCCATCTCGCGCGCCTCGGCCACCTGCTGCGTGACGTCCTTGAAGCGGCGGTACTTGGTGGCCAGCTTCGCCAGCCCGCCGTGCTCCCGTGCAGTGGCGGCCAGGCGTTCGCCGTCGGCGGCCACGGCGGGGTCGATAAGGTCCCTCTCCAGCTGCTCAAAACGCGCGAGTTTCGATTCGAGGAGGTCGCGCATAAACGGCAAGCGTGCGAGGGCAGAAAGCAGAAGCCAGCGGCGGCCAGACTGTTGCGCCGACTGCCGAGCCAAGACCGCGGAGAACGCGGGCAATCAGCCTGGCTACTTCGTGCTCTTTTTCCGGCCGCCGTAGTTGCCCGCGCCGGCGAACTTCTTCTTGAACTTGTCGATGCGGCCGGCGGAGTCCACAAACTTCAGCTTGCCCGTGAAGAAGGGGTGGCACGTGCTGCAGATGTCCACCTTCAGCTCCTTCTGCGTGCTCCGCGTGGTGAACGTGGTGCCGCAGCCGCAGGTGACCTGCGTCTCTTGGTAGTTGGGGTGGATGCCTTCTTTCATGGTCCGCTCGCTGCTGGGGCCGCGTCGGTAGCCAGGATTTGGCGCCGGGCGCGGGCAAAAGGGGGCGTTGATGGTCGCGTTGATGGTCTCTGTGCAGCCCTGCAGCGTATCGGGCCGCGCCGTGGGGCTCAAGGCCTGCGGGGACGGGCCCGCCTGGACGCCAGCCGCCCGGGGCGTCACGGCGCCCGACGCACGCGGTCGACAAAAACCGTGTCGATCACCAGCTGCAGGATGTGGTAGGCGATCATAGGGAAGATGGCCAAGCCGCCAAACTCGAGCGCGATGCCGATGCCCACGGTGAGCGTCTTTTGGCTGCCGGCGATGGCCACCGCCACGGCCTCGGCCCGGCCCAGCCCGGCGGCCAGGGCGGCCCGCCAGCCGGCCAGCAGCAGCACCGAATGCACCGCCGCCGCGGTGAGGGCCACCAGCAGCCAGTCGGCCGGCGTCAGCGGCTGGTCCATCGCCCGCAGCGTGAGGCCCGATTCCACCGCGCCCACAAACGCCATGGTGAGCACGCCGCACTGGGCGGCGAGGCTCAGCGATAGCTTCCCGCGGTCGCACGCCCGCGCGGCGGCGGGCCACAGCCGCAGCAGTTGCGCCGCGGCGATGGGCGTGACGACGCACAGCAGCAGCTTGGTGGCCAGCGAGGCGAAGAAGCCCGCCTGCCCGGCGGACCGGCCGAGGATGAGCAGCGTCCACGCCGGCAGCACGAGGAAGCAGACCAGGTTGGTGAGCAGCGTCACGGAAACCGCCGCGGCGTCGTTGCCGTGGCCCCGCCTGGTCCACACGGCGGCCGACGCCAGCGTGCACGGGGCGGCGGTGGCCACCAGCAGCCCGGCGGCCAGCTGCGGCTGCAGCACCAAGCCGGCCAGCGCGCCCAGCAGCGGCGCCGCCACGCAGCTGAGCGCCATGGCGAGCGCGATGGCTCGGCCCAGCCCGGCGGCCCGGCCCGTCTTGCGGAAGTCGATCGGCAACGCGGTGACCAGCATCACCGCCGCGATGAGCAGCCCGCGCGGGATCGACGCCGACGCCGCGTGCAGCGCGGGGGCGAAGCCGACGCCGCCGGCGATCACCGTGACCAGCGCGATCAGGAACCAGAACCGTTTGAGCGTCCGCCGCATGCGTCGGGCTGCCGGTGGCGTGGGGCTATTGGTCGCCGCCGGCGGGCGTGGCGTCGTTCTCGGTTGCAGAGGGCGCCTCGCCAGTAGCACGGTCGCCAGTGGTGGGGCCGCCAGCGGTTGCTTCGTCTCCGGCAGGGCCGTCTGCGGCTGGCGTGGCTGCGGCTGGCGTGGCTGCGGCTGTTTCTTCCTGGGCGTCCGATTCCGCTTCAGGCTCAGGCTGGCCTTCGGGCTCTCGCGGTGCATCGGACGCTGCATCGGATTCGCCAGCCGATTCGAGCCCCGCCAGCAGCCTGCGGGCGCGGAGCCGGTCGCCGTGCTGCTGGGGCGACTCGCTGGCGGCGAACACGGCGGCCGCTTCTTCGATCTGGCCGAGCGCTTCGAGCGCCCGGCCGCGGTTGTACCGGATGCCGCCGGCGCGGCGGGCGGCGTCCGGGTCGTTGTCCGCCTCCGCCAGCCGGGCGAGCGAAGACTTGTACGCGCCCAGCTCGTACTGCAGCAGGCCCAGCCAGTACGTGGCGTCTGCCTTGCCGCGGGCGTAGATCGTCCGCTTGGCCGGGGCGACCGACTCCAGCCGGGCGTCCGACGGCCGGACCCGCCGCGACATGTACAGCTGGCCGGCGGTGCGGTGGTCGTTCACGGCGTCGTACAGCGCGTCGTTGCGGCGCTTGGCTTCTTCTTCGGTCTCCAGGGCGCCACGCAGGTGCAGCGTCCGCGCCTTCCACAGCCGGGGCTGCCAGCAGAAGGGGCGGAACTCCACGGCGATTGCCTCACGCAGCAGCCGCCCCCGCCCAGCGGCCTGGGCCACCAGCCGCGCCGGCGCGGGCCACAGGCGGACCTCATCTACGCTGGGCAGGGCCCGCAGCTCCGTGGCCAGCGCGTCGGCGTCGATGCTCAGCGAGACGGCGTTCGCCGCGCTCAGCTGCTGCTGCAGCTCGGCCGCCCGCCACGACAGGGCGAACCCATCCGCCACGACGCACGCCACGGCCCGCTTGGCCGCCTCAGCCGTAGGCGGGTAGGCCGAGCCCGGCAGGTCCAAAGCCCGCAGCAGCGTATCGTCCGCCTGCACCTGGGCGAGCGTCGCCACACTGCGGCCGTCGGGGCCGCCATTAGGGCCGCCGCTCGGGCCAGGGACCGGCAGGCCGAGCTGCGGGTCAAAGAGGTGCAGCGCGCCGCCATCGAGCACGCCGCACCACAGCCACGGTGTGCCGCCGCTGGTGGACGCTGTTTCATCGTTGCCAGCCGGCGCCGCGGCGGGCAGCTGCAGCACCACCGTCGGCAGCCCGCGTTGGCGGCACAGCCCGGCGAAGACCCACGCCCGCTGCTCCGCCGTGCCGCGGCCGTAGATCAGCGTCTGCCAAGGCCGGTTGGTGGCCATGCGGGGGTCGTCGTTCAGCGTGACGTTCCGCACCGCCCAGTCGAAGAGCTGCGTCGCCTGCTCGAGC
>JBCCQL010000341.1:0-4103 GCA_039024355.1 Planctomycetota bacterium | reverse complement strand
CGTTGGCGGGAACGCTCCGGGCCTTGGCAAGTCCGCCACTTCTTCACCGCCGCAGCCGGCCATGGGCGGCGGCGCCGCTTCCTCCGGTCGTGCCGCGTGTCCGCGTGGCGCCGGTCCAATAGCAGCACCGGCACGCCCGGCGGGTCGTAGACCCTTGGCAGCGTCACGCACCTGCGGTCCCCTCCCGCGGATAGCGGCAGCCCAGGTCGGTCGTCGTGCGTCTGTTTGACAGCGCTCGGGCGTGACCTACTGTTCGGTGTTACGCCCCGCTTGGCCGACCCAGACAGTGCCAGGCCATGCTGTGGAGCGCTTGCTCCTCCGCCCGATTGACTCGAGTCGCAGCCCGCCGCTACGGAGTTTCACCAAGATGAGTGCACGTGTTCTGGTTGCCGACGATTCAAGCACGATGCGCAAGATCATCTTGCGTTCGCTCAGCGCCGTGGGGATCCCGGCTGCTGTCGAGGCGGCCGACGGAGAGGAAGCGGTGGGCCTCTTCCAGCCCGGCGAGTTCGACCTGGTGCTGACCGACTGGAACATGCCGCGGAAAAACGGCCTGGAGGTCATCCAGGACATCCGCAAGCAAGACTCCGACGTCACTATCATCATGGTCACCACGGAAGCCGAGAAGTCTCGCGTGCTCGAAGCGATTCAAGCCGGCGTGTCCGATTATCTGGTCAAGCCGTTCACCGCGGACATGCTCCGCGAGAAGCTCCAGAAGCACGGCTGCTGAGCGGCGGGTAGGCACGCGTTGCTGGCCGAGCGGTGCGACGCGGCCCCGGTCATATCGGTGGGTGCCGCGGGCTCCGCCCCGGCAATCACCCAGGTGCGGCCGGAGCGACGACGATCGCGTCGGCGGTGAGCGTGATCGCGAGCCCGACCTCTTTCGATATCGCCGCCAGAAGCTCTTCGATTGTGGCCCCGCGTAGGTCCAGGGAGACCGCGCGCGACAGCCGCGGAGCGTCCCCGCCGACGAGCGAAACGCCCAACGCCCCGGCGAGGCTCTGCAGCACGGCCTTGGCTGGCCGGTCCGTGACCGCCAGCGTGATGCGCTTGTCGGCCCAGCCGGCTGGCTCGCTGGTTTGTCGCTCGGGTGCGGCGCCCGCGGCGTCTTGGGATGGTGACAAGAGGGCGGCCAGCCGCTGATGGTCTTCGGCACGCCCCGTTAGCGTCCAGACGCGGCCTTCGACGCGTAGCTGCGTGTGCTCGCTGGCTGGTTGGTAGCCCTCCGCGGTCAAGCTGCTGCCGGGCGGCGCCGTGTGGACTGCGGTGATCGAAACAGGCCGCTCGATTGGCGCGACGGTTGCTTCGCCGACCCCGGGCCCGGGCCGCCACTCGAGGCCGAAGCCGGCCAGCAACAGCGTCAGGTGTTCGCCCACCCGCGCCCGTGGCAGCGAACCCCGCCGCCAGCGGTCGTGCGGGATCGCTTCTGGGTTGCTGAGCGTTAGGTTGGCCGCCGCCAGCCGTCGGGCGATGATCTGCCGTGGCTGGGCTAACTTGGGCCACGCCGCGGGCTGGCGGTGGCGCCAACGCCGGCGCTGCTCAGCCGGCAGCCCTGCGAGGCGATTCGTGGCGCGCGCGTGGACGGTTCGGAGCCAGTACGCCGCGTTGGCTGGCCCGAGGTACAGGACGCCGCCGACGGTGGTCTGCCCCCACCGCGGGCCGGGCCGCTCGGCCCCGGCGTTCGAGAGCTGGCCGAGCAGCGTGGCGGCGTCGCCACTGCCAACCAGCGAGACCGCAGTGCCCGGGTCGAGGCGGCGGTCGAGGAAGATGGTCCTGCCAGAGGCATCGGCCAGCCGGCGGACCGCCCTCGCGAGGGGCACGTTCTGCCAGCGAACGCTGGTCTGCTCTCCCGGGTCACCTCGGCGTTGCTCCTTAAGGCCAAAGGCGCCGGGTTCCCAAGGCTCCGCTGCCGCAGCGCCGCCCGGCGCCCAAAGCGCGGCGCCCACGACGCACGCCAGCAGAACGCTGCCGAGGGACTTTTTGGTGCGGTGCTTCATGGTGTTGGCATGGTCGCGCCCGGCAATCAGGACGTGCCGCATCTGGCTTCGCCTTCAGGCGCCGCCGGCCGCCACCGTCACAGCGGCCGGCAGAGTCTCCGGTGGTGAGCGGGCGTGCGTAGGCAATCCCACGCTGTACGCGGAAGGCCAAACCAAGCGAGCCGCAGGCGTTGGTCGGGCGGCGTCTTTTCTGCCAGCGTAACGGGTTGCGGGAGGCGGTGTGGGATCTCAGTAAAGGAAAACCGCGAACAAAAAACTGCAATTGCCGGCGCCGCCGAGATTCTTGCTGGCTTCAACGCAATCGGGGCCGCCGCTCACACGTCTCGGGCTGGCATTGCTGCGGCTTGGCGAGCGTCACGCGCGGTGGCTAGGGAGAGTTTTTCGTTGTGCAGACTGGGCCCCTGATTAAACTCGGCCATAGGCAGGGCAGCAGCCGAGCGTTTGCCGGAGACGCCGCGAAACGACGCGTAACGCGGACAAACAGCACGCACGAGGCCGACGCTACGCCAGCCGATGGACGCCGGCGCCGCCGACCTGCCCGACACGTGCTGGATGCCGGCGTGTGGCCATCGACGACGCTTGCCCAACGACGACGCGCACCCAACGAGAGAGACCGACTGTGAACCATCGATCCGACTGCGCGCCCGTCATCGTCGAGTACTACCAGGCGTACCTCGACGATCAAGACTCCGCTGAGTTCATCAAGAACGTCGCCCGCCGCTACACGTGCGCGACGCTGGAGAGGATCGCGCAATCGGGCGAGCGCTGCGGCCGGCGGGCGGCTGTGCTGGCGTTGGGCTACATGGGCGATTACACGTCCAACAGCGTCATGGGCCGGTCGTTGGTAGACCGCGACCGCGGTGTCCGCACGCTGGCTGAGAATGGCATCCGCGACCTGTGGTGCCGCGCGGGGAGCCGGGAGCAGCGGCTCACGCTACGCAACATCGTCCGGCTTAACCAGACGAAGGAGCCCGCCGAGGCCGCCCGTATCGCCACCGACTTGATCCACGACTCGCCCTGGATCGCCGAGGCGTGGTGCCAGCGTGGCACGGCCTACTACCACCTGGGCGAGTACGACGCCGCGATACGAGACTGCCACCAGGCCCTCGAACTGAACCCGTACCACTTCACCGCCGCGGCCGGCATGGGGCAGTGCTACCTGCTGCAGGACAACCCGGTGGCGGCGCTCGAAGCGTTCCGCCGTGCTTTGCGGCTGAACCCCAGCATGGAAGAGGTTCGGGCTCAGGTGATCCGACTGCAACGCGCTCTCAAAGGGCAAGATTAACTGCCGCCCGGCCGTCGGCGACGCCGCACGCAGGGGCGACCCCGTCCTCGCGGCGTGGTTGTGCCCGCTAAGCCCGCCAAGCTAGATCAGCGGTAGGCGGGCCCGGGTGACCGCCCCTGCATGGCCTGCCGCACGCCCTGGGCGTAGCCTTCGGCGTTCGACCAGAACTTGTTCAGCGTCTGCTCGCTAGAGAACAGGTAGAACTTGCCTTGGTACTCCAGGGCGTACCTGCGGAGCCCGCTGGTCTGCTTGCCGGTTTCGAGCGCCAGCACAGGGTCGGCCCCAGACATGGCCGGGCTGTACTTGTCGGGATCGGCCAAGAAGGTCTGCCGATCGGCCTGCGTAGCGAACAGATAGGTCCGCCCGCGGTGGATGGCGCCCCATTTGGTGTCGCCGAGGGCCCACTTCCAGTCGCGCTTCATCGTCACCGGGCAATACCCCTCGAAGCCCAGCGGCGGCGCGTTTGGTGGCAGTTGGATGGCCGGCATCGAGTCGTTCACGGCCGCTGCCTGCAAGGCGGGCGAGGGCCCGTCGGCAGCCCCAGCAGCGGGCACGACCGGGGCGGCCACGGCAACGGGCGCCTCCGCAGCGGGAGGGTCTCCATAACGCATGTCGGCAACGTACGGGTTCTCGGTGCGTTTTGGATCGGCGTCGGTAGGCGCGGCAGCCGCGGCGGGCGTGGCCGCTGCCACCGCAGGCTGGGGCCCCGTCGCCGGCGGTTGGCTGATTACGCCGGGCGGCTGGGGAGAAGCCGATTGCTGCTCGGCGGGCCCCGGTTGCATCGACTCCGCAGCCGCGTACCTCTGACTGCCCAACTGACG
>JBCCQL010000340.1:0-4115 GCA_039024355.1 Planctomycetota bacterium | reverse complement strand
TCGCGGGCCTCGTCGACGGGCATCTCGAGCACGTCGGCGATAGACTTGCCCTTGAACCGCACGGCCAGCGTCTGCCGATTGAACCGCTTCGCCCCGCAGGCGTCGCACGGGACGAACAGGTCCGGCAGGAAGTTCATCTCGATCTTGCGGTCGCCCTGCCCCTGGCACGCCTCGCAGCGGCCGCCCTTGACGTTGAAGCTGAAGCGGCCCGCCTTGTAGCCCCGCGCCCGGGCCAGCTTCGTCTTGGCGAACACCTTGCGGACCTCGTCGAACAGGCCGGTGTAGGTGGCCGCGTTGCTGCGGGGCGACCGGCCGATGGGCGACTGGTCGACGCGCACCACCCGGTCCAGCTGCGCAACGCCCTGCAGCCCGCGGTGCGGGCCGGGCTTGGCCGCCGCGCCGGCCAGCCGCCGGGACAGCGCCGGGGCCAGCGTCCCGGCCACCAGCGAGCTCTTGCCGCTGCCCGAGACGCCGGTGACGCACACCAGGGCGCCCAGCGGGAAGTCGACGCTGACGCCCCGCAGGTTGTTGAGCGTGGCCCCCTCGAGCCGCAGCGAGCGGCTCTTGGCGGTCCGCCTCCGCGTGCCGGGCGGGTCGATCCGCCGGGCGCCGGACAGGTACCCGCCCGTCAGCGAGTCCGGGTGCGACGCGACCTCTTCGCACGGCCCCTGGGCGACGATCCGCCCGCCGCGCGACCCGGCGCCGGGTCCGACGTCGATCACCCAGTCCGCGGCCCGCATGACCGCTTCGTCGTGCTCGACGACAATCACCGTGTTGCCGCGTCGCTGCAGGTCGCGCATGGAGCGGATCAGCCGGTCGGTGTCGCGTGGGTGCAGGCCGATGGACGGCTCGTCCAAGACGTACATCACGCCGACCAGCCCCGAGCCGATGCCCGTGGCCAGCCGGACCCGCTGCAGCTCGCCGCCCGAGAGGGTGTCGGCCGGCCGGTCGAGCGACAGGTAGCCCGCGCCGGCCAGCTGCAGAAACTCCAGCCGGCGGTTGATCTCGCGGAGGATCGGCTGGGCGACGGGCAGGCGGTCGCCGGAGAACTCTAGCCCGGCGACCAGCGGCAACGCCTCGGCGATGGGCATCGCCGCTAGCTCGCTGATTGTCAGCCCGCCGACGCGGCACGCCCGTGCCTCGGGCCGAAGCCGGGCGCCGCCACAGTCGGCGCAGGTCACGCGCCCGCGGAACGTCTCTAACCGCTCGCGTGTGGCGGCACGCTTGGTCTCGGCGTGCTCGGCCTCGAGCATGAGCAGCAGCCCGGCGAAGCCGTCGTCGCCGGTGAGCAGCCGCTGGAGCTTTGCCGGCGGCCAGTCGGCCAGCGGGCGGTCCGCAGCCACGCCGGCCCGCGACAGGAACGCATCGACTTCGCTACGCTGCCCCTTGGCCGAGGCGGTCGTGGCCGTGCGCCAGGGGGCGACCGCGCCGCCGTCGATCGACAGCGACCGGTCCGGCAGCACCAGTTCCGGGTCAAACCCCTCGCAGTAGCCCAGGCCGTCGCAGCCGGGGCACGCACCGTACGGGCTGTTGAAGCTGAAGGTGCGTGGCTCGACCTCGGCGACGCCGGTCTTGCAGTCGGGGCATGCGTACCGGGTGTTGAACAGGCGCTCCGCCCAGCCGGCGTCGGCGTTGTAGGCCGTGGCGCCGCCGCCCCGCCCCGCGGCGCCGGCGGCCTTGGCCTTCGCCTCGGGCGTCTGCGAGACCACTTGCACGACGCCGTCGCCGTGCTTTAGGGCCAGGCGGATCGACTCCGACAGCCGCGACTCAATGCCTTCGCGCAGCACCACGCGGTCGATCACGGCCTCGAGGTCATGCGTCTTGCGTGGCGCCAGTTCGGGGGCGTCGTCGATCGGGTAGGTGAGTCCGTCGACCCGCACCCGCACGAAGCCCGCCTTCCGCGCTTGGGCAAGCACCTCGGCGTGCTTGCCCTTCCGGCCACGCACGAGCGGGGCGAGGATCATGACGCGCGACTCCAGCGGCAGGGCGAGGATCGCCTGCTCGATCTCGCCGGGCGACTGCTGCGAGATCGCCGCGCCGCACGCCGCGCACGCCAGGTCGCCCACGCGTGCGTACAGCAGCCGGAGGTAGTCGTAGACCTCCGTGACGGTGCCCACGGTGCTCCGCGGGCTGTGGCTGCCCTGGCTCTGGTCGATGGCGATCGACGGCTGCAGGCCACGCACGGCGTCGACGTCGGGCCGCTGCATCTGGTCGAAGAACTGCCGGGCGTAGACGCTCAGCGAGTCGACGTACTGCCGCTGCCCCTCGGCCAGCAGGGTGTCGAACGCCAGCGAGCTCTTGCCGCTGCCCGACACGCCGGTGATGACCACCAGCTTGTTGCGGGGCAGATCGACATCGACGTTCTTCAGGTTGTGCGTGCGGGCCCCGCGGATCTGGATGGCCGCGTCGGCTGCGGGCGTGGCGCCGCCGGTGGTGCGGGCCTCGTTGGGTGCGGTCGCCATGCGGGCGGCCTGTTGGCGGTGGGGGCGGGTCGAAAGCCCCGCAGCGTAGCACCCGACCAGCCCGCCGCCAACGACCTACGGGCTCGGCGTCAGGCCGTCCCCTTCGGGCCGCCGACGTTTGGCCCTCCGAGGATGCCCACAAGCCGCCACACGATGCGATCGTCCGTCATAAACTCGCCAGTTGAACGGCCCAGAAACCCCCGCTCTGCGGCGGGCTTTGTGAATGGCACGATCATCCGTTTCTGCGGGTACTCCTGCACACCAGAAAGCAGGCGATTGTCTTTGTCAAAAACGTAATACTGCCAGAGAAGGGCGGGGTTTCGGTTGTTGTTGTCAACCGCGTCGTTCCAGCGATAAATCCCTGGGTTGTAGACCCGCCCAGAGTTTTGCCGTGACCTGGCTTGCACCCTGTGGACGACAGTGATCTCGCCCAGAAACTGCGGCTTCTCTACCTCGGGCTTGAACGAAAACTCTGCGTCCTCGCCCTTGCTCTCGTACATAACCTTGTTGCAGACATCGCGGATGCTGTCCGTCTTCTCTACATCAATATCTCGACCAAAGTAGAAGCCCGTTACGTCGAAGTTGATCTTAACTGCCATTGATAGCGCCCTAACCGGGGTTCGGAGTTAACCCGTACGTTCCGGGTACTATCCGGTATAGCGACGGCGCCGTGTATCGTGGAAAAACCCCACCTGCGGAGAAATCATCTCACGCGATAGCACGGCCGTTGAGGCGTCTTGCGGCAGAGGTTGGCCGCGCTAAACGCTCGCCTGCGATACCTGTTGAATCGAACGGCGGCGCCGCTGTGGTCAGCGTGCTTCTAACACGAGCTCGATCGGGGGGCTTTCGGCGGACTCGACCTTCACCCGCAGGCCGCTGGTGTAGTAGTCCGCGTAGCGGCGTGGCACGTCGCGGCCGTGGGTGTGCAGTTCTTTCGCCAGGTCTTCGGTCTGCACCACGAGCACGACCACGGCCTCGTACTCGCCGGGCGGCGTGCCGGGCCGGCCGCTTGTGTCCTGCAGCGTAAAGCCGCCGTCCTTAGCAATGCGGCTGGCGTAGCGGTCGCCGCCGTCGAGGGGGCGGAGCTCGACGCTGCCGGCCCGCACGGGCTCGCCGTCGGTGAAGCGGACAACGCCGCTGCCCGGGTGCAGATCACTCGAGCACCCGGCGGTGGCGAGGCCGAGGGCGGCCACGCCTGCGGCGAACAGAGTACGGCGCCGGGAGAACAGGGCTCAGTTCTCCAGCTCAACGACGCGTGCGTCGAAGCGGTTGGCGAGCGAGCCCAGCACCTTGGTGTCGGTCTCCGACGCGAGGCGCCGGACGCTGCCGTCTACCATGGCGAAGTGGACGCCACTGGGGTGCCAGCTGCCAAAGGACGAAGCATCAGCGAGCATGTCGATCGGGCCCGACGCCAGCCGCAGGCCGGGGCCGGCCAGCCGGGCCGACGCGGGCAGGTGGTCGCCGTCGTACGCGGGCGAGTCGTACGGGAACTGCGCGACCTGATCCGCGGGGACGTACTTCTCCCCGAATAGGAACGTGCTGGACGTGCCGTCGGTCACCTGGGCAAGGCGTACCCGGTCCTTCGGCCGCAGGGGCACGCCGTCCTCGCACACGGGCCGCACGCTGATGATCACGCCCGACCCGTTGCCGCCG
>JBCCQL010000339.1:0-4120 GCA_039024355.1 Planctomycetota bacterium | reverse complement strand
GCAAGAACGAAAAGTCCGCCCCGCTGAACCAGGCGATGGCCGACAGGCCGCCGAACATCACCAGCGTGATCAGGCTGGCCGCCGGCAGGATGCTGACCGTCTCCCCGTTGCTAAATTCCAGCGAGTACTGGTTGGCGGCCCAGAGCATCGGCGCCAGAAACACCGCCTCGGCAGCGACGTACAGCACCAAACCGGCGTACTGCTTCTCAACCGACGTTGTTGAGCGGGCCCAATTGTCGGCGATCCACGACACCAGCATGAACCCGCCGAACACGACCAGCATGTACATGCGGTTTTGGAGCAGGATCGGCGCGAACTGATCCAGCAGCCCGGTCTGGAAAAACGCCCACACCAACGCGGCGCAGGCGAAGACGGCCATCGTCAGGTGGCTGTAGGTCTTGCGGATGAAGTCTGCCCGCTCCGAGGCAGGCGCGTCGGCGATGGACGAGCCGAACGACGCGTACGGGTTGGCGGCTTGAAACTCACCTTGGCTCATGTTTAGGTCTCACCAAAAACAGGGCACGATCCGAGGTTTATCGCCCCTAACTCGGTTTGGCGACGTGCCCGATCGCCGGCAGATTTAGGGGCTTTGTGTACAGTCTCTCGCCGAGAAAATGTAGAATTCCGCCCGTCCATGGTCAAGCTTTTGCGGCCAGGTGGTGCGGCCGCAAATCCGCCGGTCGGGGTCAGCGGTTTTCCCTGCCTTTGGCGCCACCTAAATCCGCGGCGTGCCGCACGCTAGGCGGCCGTTCTGGCAGCATTTTCGAGGCCCCGCCTGAGCCGCTCCACGACCGACCCCGTCCCGTCCCCGAGCGGTGCCCGTGGCAAAGAAGAAACCGACCAAGCGGCCGGCGTCGACTGGCGCCTCGGCAGCAAAAACCACTGGCGGCAAGCGGCGGGGCTCGACCCCCGCCGACGGCAAGGCGTACGCCCGCAGGATTGTCCGCCGCCTCAAGGCAGACTTCCCCACGGCCGAGTGCGCGTTGCTGCACGACAGCCCCGTCCAGCTGCTCGTCGCCACAATCCTCTCCGCCCAATGCACCGACGAGCGGGTGAACCTGGTCACGCGTGGCTTGTTTGCCGCCTACCCCGACGCCCCGTCGCTAGCCCGGGCGCCGGTCAAGCGGCTGGAGTCGCTCGTCAAGAGCGCGGGCTTCTACCGAAACAAGGCGAAGAACATCAAACGCTGCTGCCAAACTCTGGTCGACCAGCACGGCGGCGAGGTGCCCCGCGAGATGGACGCCCTGGTGGTGCTGCCCGGCGTCGGGCGGAAGACCGCCAACGTGGTGCTGGGCGTCGCCTTCGGCATCGCCAGCGGCGTGGTGGTGGATACGCACGTCGGCCGGCTCAGCCGGCGGATGGGCCTCACCGAAGAGACCGACCCGGTTAAGGTCGAGCGCGACCTCGTGGCCGTGCTGCCAAAGCGGGAGTGGGTCGACTTTTCGCACCGCATGATCTATCACGGGCGGGCCGTGTGCGGGGCCCGCAAGCCGAAGTGCGACGCCTGCTCCATGCAACGCTTCTGCCCGCGTGCCGGCGTCGCGTAGCCGCTGCCGGGACGCTCCCCGGTCACGGTTGCTGCTTCGATTCGACGCCGCAGCGCGTACGTCCATCCGCGGCGTTGTGGCCGCCCCAGCCAGCCCTCCAAAACCCGCCGAGGCCAACCCGCCGCCATGATCCTCTCGGGCCAAGAAATCCGCCGCCGCATCGGCGGCGACATCCTCATCGACCCGTTCGACGAGGCACGCCTCAACCCGAACAGCTACAACCTGTCGCTCCACAGCGAGCTTATGGTGTACGAGGAGGTGGTGCTCGACATGGCCAAGGAGAACCGCGTACGGCGGATCGAGCTGCCGGCCGATGGCCTGGTGCTGAGCCCCAACCAGCTGTACCTGGGCCGGACCGCGGAGAAGACCACCACGCACAACCTGGTGCCGCAGATCGAGGGCCGCTCGTCGGTGGGGCGGCTGGGCCTGTTCGTGCACGTGACCGCCGGGTTTGGCGACGTCGGCTTCTCCGGCTATTGGACGCTCGAGATGTTTGCCGTGCAGCCGGTGCGTATCTACCCCGGCGTGCCGATCTGCCAGATCTTCTACCACGAGCTGACGGGCGAGGTGGTCGAGTACGCCAGCAAGTACCAGCACAACCGCGACATCCAGCCCAGCCTGCTGTACCACGAGCTGCACCACCAGAACGACGACCCGCAGCTGCCGCTCGACTTTGCAGAGAAGTGAAGTGCGAAGTGTGAAGAGTGAAAAAGTGGGAGAGCCACAAGAGCTGGTTGAAAGGTCTTTCGATTTCGCGGCTCACGTAGTCAACTCTTGCCGCAACTCCCGCCAAGCGGACTACGCAGAGGGGCGCCTCATTCGCCAACTAATTCGGTCCGGCACCACAGTTGGCGCCAACATCGAAGAAGGCAAAGGGAGGCAGGGCCGAGCAGATTTCTGCGCGAAGTACTCAATCGCACTCAGGAAGCAGGAGAGGCGTTGCACTGGCTGCGTCTGATTTACAGGGCGAGCGGGAAGACACCCCAAGGCATTGCTGACCTTGCTCGCGAAGCCGACGAACTCATCAGAATCCTGACATCGATCGTCAAGAAGCGGAAAGCCAACCCGTGAGGACTTTCACTCTTCTCTCTTCACCGTTCACTCTTCGCGGCGCGATCACATCACCGCGAAGTAGTTCTCGACGGCGAAGTCGAAGTTCGCCGGCGACATCACCGGCTCGTCGCCCACGTAGCGGGTGAAGTTGCGGATCTGCAGCAAGAGGTCCCGCGGCTGGCAGCAGCGGAACGGCCGGCCGACCGCCCGGTAGTGCGTATCGACCAGGTAGTCGACCGCCCCCTGGTCGTACGCGACGCCGATGATCGGCGCCATGATCTTCAGCAGCTCGCGGAACGACGGCTCGTCGGGGTCGGTCACCTCGATCTTGTACGGGATCCGCCGCAGGAAGGCGTCGTCCACCAAGTCTTTGGGCTCGAGGTTGGTCGAGAAGACGATGAGCTGGTCGAACGGCACCTGGATCTTCTTGCCGCTGGAGAGGTTCAGGAAGTCGTAGCGTTTCTCTAGCGGCACGATCCAGCGGTTCAGCAGCTCGTCGGTGGTCATGCGTTGGCGGCCGAAGTCGTCGATCACCAGCGTGCCGCAGTTGCTCTTGAGCTGCAGCGGCGCCTCGCTAACGTTGGTGGCCGTGTTCAGCGTGACCTCCAGCGAGTCCATCGTGAGCTCGCCGCCGACAACGATCGTGGGCCGCTCGATCCGCACCCAGCGGGCGTCGATCTTGCGGTTGTCGATCAAGCCCTCGTGGGCTTCGAGCGGCGCCTCGACGTGCATGCTGGGGTCGAAGTGCCGCATGATCTCGCCGTCGACGCCGATCGCACGGGGCACCCAGATGTGCTCGCCGAAGGCGGCGGTCACACGCTCGGCGATGCTGGTCTTGCCGTTGCCCGGCGCCCCGAACAGGAACATGCCCCGCCCGGAGTTGATGGCCGGCCCCAGCCGGCGGAGCATCCGCTTGTCGATCAGCAGGTCGGAGAACGCGCGGTGCAGGTCTTCTTCGGTCGGGTGCTGATCGGCCAGCGTCTGGCTCGCCACGCTGCGGATGTACGCCTCGAGCGGCACCGGCGCCGACCCGAAGTACGTGCAGTGCTCCGTCAGCTTCTTGCCGCGTTCGCGGCCGAGCTCGGTGAGGATGTAGACGTAGTCGTTCATCATCGCGGCGCCCTTGTGCGCCACGAAGCGGTCCTGCTTCAGCTGCTGCAGCAGCGGGTCGATCAGCCGGAACGGCAGCCGGACGTGCTCGGCGAGCGTCCGGCCGGTGGCCTCGCTGCGGGCGATGAGGAACTTCAGCAGCAGGTCCTCGACCTCGCTCTCGGTCAGCCCCGCCGCGCGGAGCGAATCGGGCTCCGGCGGGAACCACGCGTCACCGTCGGCGGAGGGGTCCGCAGCGGACCGGCTCGCGGCTGCGGGGCCTGCCGCCGCGGCCGGCGTGGCGGCTACCTGGCTCACGCCGGGGCCGGTGGTGAGCTTGTTGATGCGGTCCAGCAACGCGTCGAGCCGGGCGCCGTCGTCCGCTTGGGCCGGGCCTGCGTTGATGACTTGGCTGGTAGACATGGGGGTCG